>JAAYUH010000147.1 GCA_012517755.1 bacterium
AACCTTTCCAAGATTTTGGCAATTCAAAGATAAATCCATACTTGTTATTTCGATATTCAATAGTGTCACTTTTATTTTTAGAAAAAAGAATATAAGAGATAGATACAGCTGCAACAACTATTAAAAGACATAAAATTGTCACTATAATATTCTTTTTCATAAAACCTCCTTATTCTTGTTTAAAAAGATTTTATAATTATAGTAGAATTTTACAATTTTTAAATATTTTTTATTTAATTTAAAAGATATTCTAAAAGTTTACTTATTAATGCTTTTAGTTTTGGAATATTATTTTATTTAATATAAAGTCATATATTTTTTTCATATTTACACTACTTCTTTTAAAATAGTATCTTTTAACTCATCTCGAATATTTTTCTATCAAACAATATCAACCTTAATTCCAAGAATATCAGATAAATAATTTTCAAGAGAATTCTATTTTTTTAAATGTTTTCATTTTCTCATTATAAAGATTTAATAAAAAACTTACAATCTAAATTTATCTATTTTCATTTTAGCAATATCAATAAAAATTTATTATTCATATAACTGTATTAATAGAAAAGTAAAATTGAAAAAGAATTACTTTTTAGAACTCAAAAAACAATTTTGGAAATAATTAAGAATTTATTTAAACTCTGTAAAAATCAGTTAAATATTATATAATTTTTTATGATGAAAAAAACAGTTACTATTTTGATTATTTTTTTATTTTTCTTAATAACTTTTGGATTAAATCCAAAAGAGTCTATCAGTGAAGAAAATTTTGATATAACATTTATTTTAAGAAATGTTGAGGGTGAAGAAACTTTAATAAAAAAGGGTAAAGGCAAGTTTATTAATTTCAAATATAATTTATCTGAAACTGATGGTAATTATAAATTAAATCTCTCTGGTAAGGGTGCAATAGAATTTATAGTTAATTTTGAAAATTATCAAGTCATTTTTCCAGAAAAAAGAGAAACATTTAATTCCCCAATCATTATTTTAAAAAACAGTGATAATAATTATCTATTTTTCTCTGTCCCTTATGACAACTTATACTATTTTGAATTTTTTAGTGAGGAAAATAGATCTTCAGTTTCTTTTAATATCTATTTAAAGGGAAAAGAAAATATAATTTTCAATATAAAAAATGCTAACTCTTTAGAAGAAGCTTTTGATGAATACTTTAAAATATATAAAGAAAAAAATAGAGAGATAGATAATGGTGGGTTATTAGTGCCTGATACATCATTTTCAAGAATAAGAGAATTGGGTACGAGTAATTTTAATATAAAATATAGAATTGTAGATCCAAAAGAAGATAATGCAGTAGATAGAATAAATGAAGCAAGTTTTTTTGGGATTGAAAATTTTGTTATCTTAAATCCTCTTAGTTTAAAATTTGAAAATTTATCTATTGATGATATAGTTTCTAAATTATATTTTGATAAAGATGTTCTTTCGAAATTGGATGGAATAGTTTTATTGACCTCTGGAATAAAAGATGAAAATGAAGAGTTGTTTAGTTATACAAAAAAGAGTGAGCCAACTTATGAATATGTTTCTAATGAACCTGTAGTTGATTATAAAGAAAATTCATATGACACAATTTTTTTATTAAATCCATCTCCTCAATATTTAAAAAATAAGGGAATTTCAGCTTATGATATTTTCTATAATAGATATATCAATCCATTGAATCTCTCAATCAAATATTATAATAATGAATTAGGATTAAAAAGTGATAAAAGAAGTAGATATTCTGGCTATGTGCTTGATTTTTCCGATGTTATAGATACCTTTAATTATAATGAAGAGCACTTCGATGATTATCCAACTTCATATATAGATGGAAAAGAGTGCCAATTTTATTTAATATCCTTATATGACTTTCTTAAAAATTGTGACAAAAACAGTCTAATTTTATCAATCAATCCAAAATATTTTCAATTAACAATGAATTCAGATTTAATATATAAAGAAATTGATACCTTAGATGAGATTTCAAATTTTCCAACTGAAAGAATTCTTGTTAGAAATAGACCAATATATTATTCTTATAAATTGAATGAGAATCAAATAAATGCAAAAAATTTAAAAAAGATTTTTGACTTTTCTCTATTTTATGGAATTTATCCAACTTTTTCTAATCCAGATAGTGAACCATTCTCAATATGGGATAATAAAGATAAACTCAATGAATTGATACCTTTTATAAAATATTATGACTTTATTAGTCAGATAGAAAAAAGGGGCTTTGTATCAGAAACATATAGTTCAATTTCCAATGGAAATTTATTGAGATTTGGCAATTATCCTGAAATTTTCTTTACTATTGATGGAAATGGCCTTTTAACAATAGATAAAAATTCTTTAAATATTGATGATAATTTTAAGATTGTTGATCTTTTAGAAGATAAAGAACTTGAATATAAAGTTGAAAATGGAGTAATCAAATTAAATATTTCTAATGAAAAAGTTATAAAAATTTCATCAAAAGAGAATCAAATACAAGAAAGTTCAATTGTAAATACAAAAAATATAAATTTTGATATAAATTTCTTATTGCCTTTAATCTTAATTTTTTTATCTTTGATAATTAACAAATATAAAATTTTTTTGAAAATCAATTTTAATTTTGTCATTACCGTTCTATTTTTAATTTTATTAATAATAAAATTTTTTCTAAACATAACTTCTCCATATTTTCTATTCCTGTCAATTGTAATAATTTCTCTTTTAACCTCTTTATATGAAACTGAACACAAAAAAAGATTTTTATTAAATTTTTCAATCATCTTCTTTATAATTTCATTTATCTATCATCTTCTAACTAAATCTAAAATTAATATTGTCCCGCCATTTTATCCATATTTTGATTTATATTATTTTTTGATAATTTTATTTTTTTATCTTTTTATTTTTTACCATTTCAAATGGAAATTATCTTTTGATTTTTTTATTTTTCTAAGTTTTTTCATCTCTTTTTTCTTAACCAACTTGTTCACTACTCCTTTTTATTCCCCTCCTTATGATTTAAGTTTTTTAATAAACATTATTATTTTGATTTTTATTATTTCTATAATCTCTTTTAAAAATTATAAAAATTTCCTATTTTTTATGATTTTTATTTTAGGTTTTATCTTTTATATATTCTGGGACAAAATATACTACTTTCTTTTGCTGAGAAATATATTTATCAGTTATGACTTTTTAACTTATTTTTTAACACTATTCTTGATTTATTACTTAGTAACAATATTTTCTAAAAAGAAATTTAAAACAAAACCTGATATGGGTCATTCTCTATTATTCTTATTATTAATATTAAATTCACTAATATTAAATTATATTCATTTGTATGTACCTAACAAATTTTCATCTTTTTCTTCAATATCGAGAATAATTTTTTATATAATTATAATAATCTATGTTATTTATTTTAGTGAACTACTATTAACAAAAAAGGAGGAATAATGGCTAAAATTCTTATCAATGGGGATAACCTGACAATTGATGATATTATATCTGTTTCAAGATATAGAAAAGGCATAGAACTCTCCCCAGAAGCAATAGACAAAATAGATGAATCAAGAGAAACTATAGAGGAATTATCTAAAAAGGATCTTCCAATTTATGGAATTAATACTGGTCTTGGAAAATTATGCAACATAAAAATTTCAAAAGATAATCTTAGTAAATTACAAGAAAATATTGTAAAATCTCATGATTTAACTTTAAAACCATTCCTTTCAAAAGATGCAGTTAGGGCAACATTAATCATAAGAGCAAATTCTCTTGCTAAGGGATATTCTGGTATAAGAAGAGAAGTTATTGAAAGGATGATTCTTTTTTTGAATGATGATGTTGTTCCAATAATGCCACAAAAAGGATCACTTGGTGCTTCAGGAGATTTAATACCTCTTGCTTCACTTGCTTCTTTTCTTGTAGGAGAAGGTAGAGGTATATATAAGGGTAAAGAAATGAAATCTATTGAAATTCATAACAAATTAGGAATTGAACCACTTAAACTTCTTGAAAAAGAGGCATTATCAATAATAAATGGAACATCATTCTCTCTTGCACTTGCTACTCTATCTTTATATGATGCAAAAAATATTCTTAAGAATGCTTTAATATCTTCAGGTTTGAGTATGGAAGCACTTCTTGCTTTATCTGAACCTTTTAACACAAAAATTCATTTTACAAAACCTCATACTTCTCAA
>JAAYUH010000148.1 GCA_012517755.1 bacterium
AGCAAGGGTAATAGAAATAGATAAAGTTAAGGATAAGAAAAATCTATCAAATGTTATAACAAGATATAAAGAAAGTTATCACAATAAATTGTTAGAAGATATAGACAAAAAAATAGTTGACAATAATGAAATTAAAACAATTCATAACTCATTTATTATAAAAGACAGAAATGTTGGTTCCTATTTAAAATTTGATAAATATTTTAAAGAAAATTTTCTTATACACTTTTTAAACAATTTAGATGATTTAAAAAACAGTATTCCAATATCAGAAAAATTTGATTATAAAATATTGAATTCAAATAAAGTTGAGTTTTATACAAATGAAATAAATGTTACTTATGAGATAGATAAAAAAATTAAATATAGTTTGAGGGTTCCAAATAAAACTGAATATCTTGTTGTTGAAATGAATCTATATTTTCCTGAGGATAGATTAAAAATTGAAAAAGATTTGACTATCTTTAATCTTGATGACAAAGAGATGTATATTAAAACAGAGAACTCTTATGAAATTTTAGATGAAAAAATATTCACTATATCAAGTTCTGAGAGTGGTATAGAAAAAATATATCAAGGAACAACCCTATTTTTTATTTTTAATTTAAAAAATGATATAAAATTAATTAATATGGAGATAGGAGATTTATATGAAAAATAATCTATTTATTTTTTTACATTCACATCTTCCTTTTTCCTTGAATAAAGGAAGATGGCCTTTTGGAGAAGAGTGGCTATTCGAGATAGCCCTTTCAACCTATTTACCTCTGTTAAAAATTTTCCTTAAATTGAAAGATGAGAATGTAAATTTTCATTTAAATTTAGACTTAACTCCAGTTTTAATTGACCAATTAAAAAGTGAATATTTTAAAGAAAAATTTTTAGAATATATTGAAATAAAAGAGAAAAAAGGGCTATCTGATTATGAAAAATATCAAGATGACAATAATATAAAATTTTTAGCAAACCATTATATAGAAGAGTTATCTAATTTAAAAAATTTATTTATCAAAATAAATTTTGATATAGTTGATGCCTTTAATGAACTTCAAAAAGAAGATTATCTTGAGATAGCAACATCAGCAATCACTCATGCATATCTTCCATTATTAAAATATGACGAATCAAGAGAGTTACAGATTAAAAATGGTGTTATTGTACATAAAAACTATATCAATAAAGATCCAAATATAATTTGGTTACCAGAATGTGCTTACAAACCAGGTATAGAAAAAATATTAAAAGATGAAAAAATTAACTTCTTTATTTTAAATTATCAATCATTAATTGAAGAGGATAAAGAAATTTTTAGGTATGGGAAAAGAGAGATGAAGTTTGATTTGAAAGATAAATATTCTACACTCTTTTTATATAAAACAGATGAAGGTCCTTATGTGTTATTAAGAAATCCAGAAACAAGTGAAAAAGTTTGGTCAAGAGATTATGGTTATCCAGGAGATGGAGATTACAGAGAATTTCATAAAAAGAGTGAAAATTCTGGATTTCAATACTGGAGGATAACTGATAAAAATATATCTCTTGGAGATAAAGATTACTATAATTTTGAAAGAGCAAATGAAAAAGCAAAGATTCATGCCTTGGATTTTAAAAACAATCTTGAAAAAATATTTATTGATTTTAATCAAAATTATAACTTAGAAGGTATAATTGTTTGTGCTTATGATACTGAATTATTTGGACATTGGTGGTATGAAGGGATCCAATTTATGAAAGAGTTGTTGAAGTTGAGTAGTGATTCAGAAATATACAAAACTACGATAACAAAAAATTTGATTGAGGAAGTTCCAATAAAGAGAGGGAAATTTTCTGAAAGTTCATGGGGATTAGGAGGATTTCATTATACTTGGTTCAATTCTGAAACTATGTGGATGTGGGAAAAAATTCATGAGATAGAAGATATTTTTATGAAAATAGGTAATATAGATAAAGATAAATTAAATGCTCTTTTAAAGGAGAAATTTTTATTAGAGAGTTCTGATTTCCCATTTCTTGTAACTACTTCTACAGCAAAGGATTATGCAATAAACAGATTCAATGAACACTATAATAAATTTAAAATGTTATTTGAAGAAAAAATAAGTGTAGATGAAATAAATAGAGATGATTTTGTTTTTAATAATGTTAACTTAAGGAGGTTTTAATGCCAGAATTAAGGAAAGATCCAGTAATAGGAAGATGGGTGATAATTGCAACAGAAAGAAGTTTAAGACCAAATGATTATGTGATAGAAAAAGAGGATAATGTTAATGATTTAAGCAAATGTCCTTTTGAAGAAGGAAATGAATTTATGACTCCTCCAGAAATTCTCAGTTATAGAGACCCCAATACAAATAAAAATGAAAAAGGATGGTGGATTAGAGTTATCCCAAATAAATATCCAGCCTTAAGAATAGAAGGTGAATTAGATAAAAGAGGAGTTGGAATGTATGATATGATGAATGGAATAGGTGCGCATGAAATTGTAATTGAAACACCAAATCACTTTGAAGAGATGAGTGATATGCAAGAATCACACATAGAAGAAATTATCTGGGCATGGAGAGATAGAGTTGTTGATTTAAAAAAGGACAAAAGATTTAAATATATTTTGATATTCAAAAATAAAGGTTCTCAGGCTGGAGCTTCTTTGAAACATCCACAT
>JAAYUH010000149.1 GCA_012517755.1 bacterium
TATGAAGAGATCTCAATTATTTTATCTATTCCAATGGGAACAGTTAAATCAAAACTATATAGAGCAAGAGAAAATCTTAAAAAGGTTGTTGAAGATATTATTAAAAAAGGTGATTTTAAAAAATGAAACAAATTTTTATATTTTTTATCTAAATTAAGAGATGGAAAGAAAAGAAAAAATTTACAATATTCACGAATTGATTGATGAAAAAAAAGATGAAGAGATTCTATCATTGATAAAAAATGATGAAATTCTTCTTGATAAATATAAATCTTTATCTATTATGTTAAATGATTTAAAAGATGTTGAGACTGAAAAAATACCCGTTAGTATTGATAAAAAAATAATCAAAAAGATAAAGAATCAAAGAAAAAGAAAGGCTTTATCTTTGTCGTTGAGTTTTGCTTTATCAATTCTCTTTATTATCATTTTATTTTCCCCATTTTCATATAAAAAAGAAAATAAAATATCTCGCTTCATATCTAATAAAGATTATAAATATACAATCTCTAACTATGTAACTATGAATAATATCAATAATGTTGAAATCACTCTTTATTTAAAAGATGAATTTGTTGAAGAAAAAAGTGGATACCTTAAAATTCCAAAAGAGGAGTTCGATCTTTTATTTGAAACCTTAAATGAAAAAGGAGATTTGGTTATTAATAAAATTGAAGGAAGTGGAGAAAAAACAGACTATATAAATATTAAAATCAATTATAAAAATAATCCAAAAATTTCATTTGTAAGTTTAATGGGTTATATTTTACCTTATGTTATGATTGCAATTATAATGCTTCTTCCTCTTCCATTTTTATTGAAAAGGTATAAAAAATGGAAATCTTATTAAAATTTTTCCTGTTTTTTTCTCTTTTTGTTAATACTCAATATATAAAAGTTCCATCAATCATTGATTTTATATCAACAATGAATGAAGCACAGAATAAAAGTTATATAGAAATAAATTTATTTGAATTTAAAGAAAATAGCTTAAAACTTGAGGGTTATTTAAAATTTAAAATAATTGACGAGAAGAAAAATGAATTTATTGATTTTTTAAAAGAAAAAAATATAAACATAAAAAATTTAGAAAGTGGTGAAAATACAATATATCTATATGAGAATTATATTGTACCTAAACCATCTGATTTTAAATCAAATTTTTTATATTCATTTTATAGAATAATAGGTTCAAAAACTTTTTATCTTATGATAATTCTCTTTTTAATCTCTTACCTCCTCTTTTGGGGTCAGGTCTTGCATTAACACATTTTGATATTTATGATGCAAATTTCAAGACCTGACCCCAAAATGAGACAAAGGTGCCTGACACTTTTGTCTCATAAGGGTTGAAATATTTATTTTAGTTTATATAATTTTCTTATGAGAGTTATTTGGGCACCATGGAGAATCAAATACATAAATGAATCAAAGAAAAAGAAAGAGTGCTTTATCTGTCAAATTATCAAAGATGAAAAAGATGAAGAAAATTTAGTTTTATATAGAGGTAAAACTACAATAATAATTATGAATAAATTCCCATACAACTCTTCTCATATTATGATATCCCCAATAAGGCACATTGAAAATTTTTATGAATTAACAGATGAAGAGGTTCAAGAAATATTTAATCTAATCTCAAAATCTCAAAAAATAATTAGGGACTTATATAATCCAGATGGCTTTAACCTTGGTGTAAATATTGGTAAAGCAGCAGGAGCAGGTGAAGATCATCTTCATTTCCATCTTGTACCAAGATGGTTTGGAGATACAAATTTTATGACAGTTATCAGTGAAACAAGGGTAATGCCTGAATCAATAGTTGAAGTTTATAAAAAATTAAAAGAGGCTTTTATTGAGAGTAATAAGTGATTTACATATCCACTCTAAATATTCAAGAGCAACAAGTAGAGATATGGAAATACCCTCAATATCAAAATGGGCTAAAATTAAGGGTATCAATCTTGTCGGAACTGGGGATTTTACACATCCTGATTGGCTAAGAGAGATAAAGTCATATTTAAAAGAGTATGAAGATGGAATATATGAATATGATGGAGTTTATTTTATTCTCTCAGCAGAGATAAATCTAATTTTTTCTTTTAGAGGTAAATCAAGAAAGGTTCATATCTGTCTTTTAGCAAAAAACTTTGAAGATGTCGAAAAGTTAAATAGAGCTTTTTCAGAATATGGTGAACTTTCAATCGATGGAAGACCCATTCTGCCTCTTAATTGTATAGAATTAACAAAATTAATAAAAGAGGTAACTCCTGATACATTTATTTTTCCTGCTCATTTATGGACTCCATGGTTTGGAATTTTCGGTTCAGTTACAGGATTTGATTCTCTTGAAGAAGCATTTGGTAATGAGATAAAATATATACACGCAATTGAAACTGGCCTTTCTTCAGATCCTCCAATGAACTGGCTTGTTTCTAAACTCGATAAATTTTCTCTACTTTCAAATTCAGATGCACATTCTCCAGGACATCTGGGAAGAGAAGGAAATGTTTTTCAAATAGATTTGAATTATGATGAACTTGTTGATTCAATCATAAAAAAGGATAAAAATAGATTTTTATTCACAATAGAATTTTTTCCTGAAGAGGGAAAATATCATTTTGATGGTCACAGAAATTGTGGCGTATCAATGAGTCCTGAAGAATCAATAAAAATTAAGAATATATGTCCTAATTGTCATAAACCAATGACTCTTGGTGTTTTACATAGAGTTTATGACTTGAAAGA
>JAAYUH010000150.1 GCA_012517755.1 bacterium
ATAATGGATATCCTATTGGTTATTTAATTGTATGGCAAAATCCTCATGTTAAATTAAAAGATGGATCTTCTTCTATTGGAAAAAAAATATTAATAGATGGACAGCAGCGTGTAAAAGCACTAATGGCTGCCATATTAGGAAAAGAACTAATTAATTCTGATTATCAAAAGAAAAGAACAACAATCGCTTTTAATCCTATTGAAAAGAAATTTGAAGTATTAAATACTACAATACAAAAAGATAAAAGATGGATATCCGATATTTCAAAGGTTTTTTCTCCAGAATATAAAATTTTAAATGCAGTTGAGGAATATTGTTCTTATAATAATGATGTTAAAAAGGAAGACATTTTGGAAAGTATTGATTCATTAAAAAGTATAATAAATATACCTATTGGATTAATAGATTTAAACTCAGATCTTGAAATTGAAGAAGTCACAGAAATATTTATTAGAATTAATTCATCAGGAGTTGTGTTAAATCAAGCAGATTTTGCAATGTCAAAAATTGCAGTTGATGAAAAATATGGTGGAAACATATTAAGAAAAGTGATCGATTATTTTTGTCATCTTGCTAAAAAACCTGAATTTTATATTCAACTTGTAGAATTAGATAAAGAATTAACAGAAACTGATTATTTTAAAAAAATGATATGGTTAAAAGACGAAAAAGACGACCTATATGATCCTTCATATACTGATATGTTAAGAGTTTCTTTCACAACAAAATTTAAAAGAGGAAAATTGCAAGATTTAGTTGCATTAATATCTGGTAGAGATTTTGAAACTCGTCAATATAAAGAGGAAATTGTAGAAGAATCATTCAATAAATTAAAAGAAGGAATTTTAGAGTTTATGAATGAAAATAATTTTAAAAAGTTTGTGATGATAGTTAAATCTGCTGGCTTTATAGAAAATTTTATGATAAGATCTCAAAACGCAATTGATTTCGCTTATATATTATATTTAACTTTAAGAGATAAAAATATTCCACAAGCAAAAATTGAATCATTAGTTAGAAAGTGGCTTGTCTTATCGATTTTAAAAGGTCGTTATTCTGCATCTCCAGAAAGTCAATTTGATATAGATATTAGACGTTTAAATGAATTAGACCCTGAACAATATATTCAAAGTGTAATTGAAGCAGAACTTCCAGATTCTTTCTGGGATGTAAGTCTACCACAACAAATGGATACGCCTGTGGCATTTAGCCCTGAATTTTATGTTTTTTTAGCAGCTCAAGTAAAAATGGATGATAAGGGATTTTTATCAAGGGATATAAAAGTTCAAGATTTAATTTCTTTAAAAGGTGATGTACATCATATTTTTCCAAAAGATTATTTAAAAAAGTTTGGATACGAAAGAAATATGTATAATCAAATAGCAAATTATGTTATGGCACAAAGTGAAATAAATATTGCTATTGGCAATAAGGCCCCTAAAGATTATTTTAGAGAATTATTAAAACAATGTGAAACTGGAATATTAAAATATGGTGCTATTAATAATATAGATGAACTTTATAATAATTTAGAAGCTCATTGCATTCCAAAGTCAATATTTGATTCTCCTGCTGAAAATTATGAAGATTTTCTTAAAGAAAGAAGAAAGTTGATGGCACAAAAAATTAAAACTTATTTTAAAATGTTGTAAAAAAATTATTTATTTATTATTTCACTGCAAATAATTTTAACTCTATCCTCTTCTTTTCTTATTTCTTCCTCTTTTTTCTCCCTTAGAAGATTATATTTATTTATTATTTCTCTTAGTTTTTCTAAAAGAAATTTATCTTTATAGTTTTCTCTTTTTATGATTCTTAATTCCTTTTGGACTATTGGAATAAGTTCTTTTTTAAATATTTCACTATATTTATTAGCCACCTCTTTTATATCAGGATTATCATTTTTCTCATAAATGAATTGTAATTCCTCTAATACATAATTTTGTTGAGGAGTTAATTTACGATAAATAATTTTTTTATCCATAAGCATTTTAACTTCTTCTTCAAATTTTCTTTTAACATCCGGTATTATTTTAAACATCTCTTTATCCTTTTTCCCAATATTTTCATAAGGTTCACATTTAATTTGAATTAATATATTTTCTAAATCATCATCAACAATATCGCCCTTTTCATTGAGTAAATATAGTTTTTCATAATCACCACATTTTAAATATGTATATAAATACTTTTCCTCTCCATAACCTCTATAACTTCTTACACCATCTTGCATATTTTTTATCTTTTCCAAATATTGAGGATCGTTTTTCTCAATTTCATTTATTATATTTTTTAATTCTTCAAGAGTTAAAGATTCTTCTTCATCTTCTCTATCTAAAATTTTTTCATCACCTGAATAAATTGCGTACATTTCTTCTTCATTCAATTTTTCAGTTTCATCTAAAATTTTTGTATCTTCACCTATTGTGTCATGAATTTCTTGTATTCTTCTACTCAACCTTTCTTTTAATCCCAAATGCTTTTCTATCTCTTTTTCAGGTAAAAAGTTAAAGCAATATACCTTATCATTAATTGCTCCGATTCTATCAATTCTACCAATTCTCTGAATTAATCTTACAGGGTTCCAATGTAAATCATAATTTATAACAATATATGCATCTTGTAAATTTAAGCCCTGACTTAAGATATATGTTGATATCAAAATCTCTATTTCTTCTTCACCATTTTTTAATTCATAATTATTTGATCTTGGAGCAAATCTTTTAATAACATTCATCCAATCTTTTCTCTTACTATCAACTTTTTCAACCTTTCCTAAATATTTTAGATTATCATAAAGATAATCAGCAGTATCACTATACTCTGTAAAAATAAGAACTTTTTGATTTTTCATTTTTTTTTCAATTAGATTCTTTAGAACATTTAACTTGTCATCATTTTTGATATCTATCTTAGAAATCATTTTATCAATATCTTGTAAAATTTCGATATCAGTATTTATATCATCCTTTAATTTATCAACATCAAATGCACTTATATCATACTTAATGCTCAACTCTTCTAAAGTGGAAAAGAAATCCTCTTCCTCTTTTGATTTATACTGATACATATATTTTTGAGCTTCTTCACCTGCTGGTATAAAACCAGTTTTAGTTGCTTCAACCATTAGCCAGTTTAATTGAATTAAATTGCTGATAGTTTTTCTGAAAGCCTCAACGCTTGATTCTAATCTTTTAAACAAAATTACTCTCATTAATCCTTTTAAACTTTGACTCGCCTGTTTTAATTCTAAATAAGGAGATTCGGTTCTATATTCAGCATAAACATAATCATAAAGATTGTATCTTGCCAAAGTTAACTCCTTGATTTTTTCTCTTATCTTATCATAAAGTCCATTATATGTTTTTTCTATATTATATTCCTGTGTTTGTAATATTCTTTGAGGAAAATATTGTTTTTTATCACCAATTTCAACATACTTTTTTCTATTTTCATCTTCTTTACCATACCATTTAAGAATAAACCTTCTCGTTC
>JAAYUH010000009.1 GCA_012517755.1 bacterium
AGGCTGGGTCTAAAAAAAGGGGAGGTTTTCTCCCCTTTTGGAGGAAACGATGTTTAAAACTCTTGTTATAAACCCTGGTTCAACTTCAACAAAAATAGGTGTTTTTGAAGATGAGAATCCAATTTTTATAGAAGTCTTAAGGCATGATTCTGAAACAATAAAAAAATACAAATCAATTTTCGATCAGTATGATTTTAGAAGAGATATTATTCTAAATTTTCTAAAAGAAAAAAATATCTCCTTAGATTCTTTCTCATCTGTTGTTGGAAGAGGTGGTTTAATCAAGCCAGTTAAAAGTGGAACATATTTAGTAAATGAAAAGATGATAGAAGATTTAAAACAAACTAAAAGAGGAGAACATGCAAGCAATCTTGGTGCTATACTTGCATATGAAATTGCAAAACCATTAAATATTCCTGCGTTTATTGTTGATCCAATTGTTGTTGATGAGATGGATGATATTGCAAGGGTATCTGGCTTAAAGGGAATTGAAAGAATAAGTATATTTCACGCATTAAATCAAAAGGCAGTTGCAAGGAGAGCAGCAAAAGATTTAGGTAAAAAGTATGAGGATGTAAATTTTATTGTTGTTCATCTTGGCGGAGGAATTTCAGTTGGTGCTCATAAAAAGGGTAGAGTTGTTGATGTTAATAATGCTTTGAATGGTGATGGACCATTTGCTCCTGAAAGAGCAGGTTCTCTTCCAACTCAAGATCTTGTTGATTTATGTTTTTCAGGTAAATACACATTTGAAGAGATGAAGAAAAAACTTGCAGGAAATGGAGGGCTTGTATCACTTCTTGGAACAAATGATGCAAGAGAGGTAGAAAAAAGAATCCAAAATGGGGATAGCTATGCAAAACTTTGTTATGAGGCAATGGCTTATCAAACTTCAAAAACAATAGGTGAGATGGCATCAGTTTTAAAAGGAGAAATTGATGCAATTGTAATAACTGGGGGAATTGCTTATTCAAAGATGCTTACTGATTGGATAATTGAGAGAGTTTCATTTTTAGGTAGAATTTTATTATATCCTGGTGAAGATGAAATGGAAGCACTTAATTCAGGAGCGCTTAGAGTGTTAAGAAAAGAAGAAGAAGCAAAAATTTATGATTGATGGTATAGAAAATTTCAAAAAAATAACTCTCTTTGTAGGTGAAATAGGAAGTGGGAAAACTGAATTTGCAATAAATTATGGAATAAAAATAAAAAGTAATGGAAAGTCAGTAGAGATAATTGATCTTGATCTTTATAAACCATACATAAGGTTGAGAGATTTAAAAGAAGAGGTTGAAAAGTTTGGTGTAAAAGTTATAACGCCTCCAGATGAAATTAAAAGAGCAGATTTACCATTGATAATACATGCTTCAAAATCCTGTATATATTCAGAAGATAAAATTTGTGTTTATGATATTGGAGGAGGCGAAGGGGCATCTTATGTTTTAAGACAATTTCCAGAGATAGAAGAGTTTCCTTATGAACTGTTATATGTTGTGAATATTTATAGACCATTTACAAGAAAAAAAGAGGAAATTATTAAAAATATTTATGATATTGAGATTGCAACAGGATTTAAAATTTCTGGAATAGTTGCAAATTCTCATTTAAGGGATAAAACAGAAAAAGAAAATATTGTTGAAGGTTATAAAATTATTAAAGAGATTTCAGAAAAGATAGGTAAAGAGATAAAGTATGTTGGTGTTAGGGAAGATAAAATCTCACTAATCATGGATTGTGAATTTAAAGATATTGTCTTCCCTTTAAAAAGTTTTATTAAATATCCAGGAGAAATATAAAGAAAGGAGGAAGGTTATGGAGAAAGTCTCAAGGGTTGTGATTAGAGAAGACTTCTGTAAAGAGTGCCTCTATTGTATAAATTTTTGTCCAACAAAAGTACTTGATAGAGATATGAGTAAATTAAATTCAAGAGGTTATCACCCAACTAAATTAATTAATGAAGATGGTTGTATTATGTGTGGAATTTGTGGAGAGGTTTGCCCAGAAGGTGCAATTGATGTTTACAGGATTAAAGAGGAGGTTAAAAAATGAGTGAGAAAATTTTTATGAAAGGTTCAGAGGCTATTGCAGAAGCTGTAATTAAGGCTGGTTGTAGATTTTTTTATGGATACCCAATAACTCCACAAAATGAAACCCCAGAATATTTTGCAAGAAAAATACCACTTGTTGGTGGACTTTATCTTCAAGCAGAAAGTGAGGTTGCTGGAATAAATATGGTTTATGGGACTGCATCTGCTGGGAAAAGAGTATTCACTTCCACTTCATCTCCAGGATTCTCTTTAATGCAAGAAGGTATTTCTTATATATCTGGTGCAAATGTTCCAGTAGTTGTTGCAAATGTTGTTAGAGGTGGTCCAGGTCTTGGTGGTATTTCACCAGCGCAATCAGATTATTTTCAAGCAACAAAAGGAGGGGGCCATGGCGATTATAAGTTATTGGTCATTGCTCCTTCTACTGTTCAAGAAATAGTTGATCTTGTTCCAAAAGCTTTTGAACTTGCAGAAAAATATAGAACAGTTGTTGAACTTTTATTAGATGGTATTCTTGGACAGATGATGGAAGCAGTTGAATTTAATTATGATGTAAAACCAGAAGATCTTCCGACACCATCATGGGCGCTTACTGGTGCTAAAGGAAGAAGTAAAAATTTAATTCTCTCTTTTAATCTTGATCCAGAAAAACTTGAAATTAACAATCTTGAACTTAATAAAAAATATAAAGAGATTGAAAAAAATGAAAAGATGTGGGAAGAGTATAATCTTGAAGATGCTGAATATATTTTTGTTGCATTTGGCACAGTTGCAAGAATAATAAAATCTGTTATTGAAGTTGAAAGAAAGAAAGGTTATAGGGTTGGTTTATTTAGACCTATTACTCTTTGTCCATTTCCATATGAAGAGTTGAGAAAATTTGTACCACAGGCAAAATTCTTCTTTGATGTTGAGATGAATCTTGGACAGATGATAGAGGATACAAGACTTTCAATACTTGATAAAAAACCTACCTATTTTTATGGAAGAACAGGTGGGATTGTTCCTACTACTGTTGAAATCATTGAGCAGTTTGAAAAATTGATGAAGGAGGTCAAGTGACATGGAAGTAAAACCAATTTATACATATCCTAAATCTATGGAAAATAGAGTAACAAACTATTGCCCTGGTTGTCATCATGGAATTGTTCATAAACTTGTTGCAGAACTCATTGATGATATGAACCTTTTTGAAAAAACGATAATTGTATGGCCTGTTGGGTGCTCTGTAGTTGGCTATGAATATTTTAAAACTGATGGTTGTATTGCTGCTCATGGAAGAGCACCAGCAATGGCAACAGGGATTAAAAGGGCAAATCCAGAAAAATTTGTAATTTCATATCAAGGAGATGGTGATTTAGCATCAATTGGTATGGCAGAAATTGTTCATGCCGCAGCAAGAGGTGAGAAAATAACAGTTGTTTTTATAAATAATACAAATTATGGAATGACAGGTGGACAGATGGCACCTACAACCTTGCCAGGACAAAAAACGACTACTTCTCCATATGGAAGGGATCCAAACCTTTGTGGTTGGCCGATTAGAGTTTCAGAACTTCTTTCAACAATCGATGGAGCAGCTTACATAGCAAGAGCTGCACTAAATAAACCTGCAAGAATAACTCAAGCAAAAAAATATCTTAAAAAGGCATTTAACACACAACTAAAGGGTATAGGATTTTCATTAGTTGAATTTATCTCTGCTTGTCCAGTTCAATGGCATATGACACCTTTAAAATCTCTTGAAAGAATTGAAAATGAACTAATTCCATATTATCCACTTGGTGAATTTAAAGTAAAGGAGGGAGTTACAGATGTATCTTGAAGTGATAATTGCTGGTTTTGGTGGTCAAGGCGTTATGTTAATAGGTGAAACAATTTGTGAGGCTGCAACTTCTATGGGTGTAAATGCTACATTTTTCCCATCTTATGGACCTGAAACAAGAGGTGGAACCGCAAATTGTAATGTGATTGTATCTGATAAACCAATTGCTTCTCCTGTTCTTGCAACAAGTCAAAATATAATCGTTATGAATAAACCTTCTTTAGATAAATTTGAAAGTAAAGTTAAAGAAAAAGGTTATATTTTTGTTAACTCATCTCTCATTGATAGAGAGGTTCAAAGAAGTGATATTGAAGTTATTAAAATTCCAGCAAATGAAATTGCAGAAAAACTTGGTAATCCAGTTATTGCTAATATGGTAATGCTTGGTGCGTTTATTGAAAAAACCAAAGTTATTCCTATAGATAAGATAAAATATGTTGTTGAAAAATTTCTTGGTGAAGAGAAAAAAGAGCTTATCGATATAAACTTAAAAGCTCTTGATGAAGGAGTAAAATTAATTAAATAACTAATTTGGGTCAGGTTTTGAATTGAAACTATTTCCTAATTTAAATATAAATTTGAAACCTGGCCCTATATTATAAGGTAATAATGAAAAAGAAATTAAATGTTAATAATTTTACATCACTCCTTCATCCATATCCTGCAACTCTCATAACAACTATGGGTGATGATAAAAAACCAAATATAATTGCTGTTGCTTGGATAACTCCTTTAAGTGCTAACCCACCAATTGTGATGTTTGCTCTAAGAAGGGAAAGATATTCATATAAATTAATATCTGAAAATCAAGAGTTTGTAGTTAATATTCCAGATTATAATTTGATGAAAGAGGTTTTAATGTGTGGAACATATAGTGGTAAAAATATAGATAAATTTGAACTTACAAAATTTACTAAAATTGAATCAGAATTTGTGAAAGTTCCAAAAATAAAAGAATGCATTGGAAATATTGAATGTAAAGTTTTAGAAATTGTTGATAGAAAAGAACTTGACCATGTAATAGTTTTAGGAAGTGTTTTAAATGTTGAGGTTGAAGAAGAACTTTTTGACAAACATTGGGATTTAACAAAATTGAATACGCTTCTTCATTTAGGTGGAAATCTATTTACAACAAATATAAATGAAATAAAAAAAGAAAAAGTTTAAAAATCAATAACTTAAAAAAATTGATATATAAAATAAAACTCCCTATTGTTTAAAAATTTTAAATCATAAAATCTCATATTTTATAGATATTAAGTTAAGAAAATTAGATTATTATTTCTAAATTTTTTATAAATTGTGTTAAAATTAAAACAATGGAAGGCATAAGAGTAGTGACAGATAGCGTTGCAACTGTTCCAGATGAAATAAAGAATAAATATAATATTCTTCAAGCTCCTTGTTATTTTGAATTCAATGGTATGATTTATAAAGATAACGAGATAGAAATCGATAAAGTTTACAAATATATCGATGAAAACTCGCTTTTTAAAACATATGCTCCAAAACCTGAAGATTTCTTAAATATTTTCAATTTATGTTCTGAAGATAAAATCATCTGCATAACAGTATCTTCAACTTTTAGCAATTCATATAAAAATGCTTTAATAGCTAAAGATTTTGTAAAAGATAAAGAGATAGAGGTTATAGATTCTTTAACTGCTGGAAGTGGTGAAGCTTTATTAACTTATTTAACTTTAAAATATATAGAGGAATTGGTATCTTTTAAGAACTTAATTTCAAAAGTAAAAGAAGATGTTTTTAAAATTAAAACAATAGTTTATGTCGATACAATAAAGTATGTTAATAGAACAGGTAGAATACCAAAAGCTCTTACAAATTTTGGCTCTCTTCTTTCAGTGAGACCAATTGTTTCGCTTAATACTGCAAAAATAAGACCTGTTTCTCTTGTTAAAAGTAGAGAGAAGGGATTTGAAAAAATTATTGAAGTACTAAGAAGGAATAAACCAAAAGATATATTGATTTGTATGGAGTTAGATATTTCCGACGAGGAAAAAGGTTTTTTTACTAATAAAGTAAGAGAGATCTTTAATGATATAGAGGTTTATTTTGTCAAATTCACTCCAATTATGGGATATTCCGTGGGAAGTGGAGCTTTTGGTGTATCATACATTAGAAGTTAAATTATGATTGATATTCTAATAGTAATCTTAAGCTACTTTATTGGTTCTTTGTCATCGGGAGTTATTATAACAAAATATATAAAGAAGAGAGATATTAGAGAAAAAGATAATCCTGGTGGTTCTGGAGTTATCAGACAGTTTGATTTTGGTACTGGTGCAATAGTTGGTCTTCTCGATATTTTAAAAGGTTCTTTTATAGCCTTTGTTACAATAAAATATTCTAACTTTGATTTAACATTTATTTTATCATATGTTGCATTAGTATTAGGAAACAACTACCCTATCTATTTTGAGTTTAGAGGAGGTCAAGGAGTTGGTGCAACAATTGGCTTTTTTTTAACTCTTTTTCCAATCGAGACAATATGTTCTTTTTTAATTGGAGCTTTCTTTTCTCTAATGTACCATATTATAAAACTTAATAGATACATAAAATTTATGGGATTAGTTCCATTCGGGACAGTTTTCGGAATTTTAACAATTTTTATTCTTATTATAAGAAAATATCCATTTTACCCTTTTCCACTTTTAATTATTGTTGCAGCATTTATGCTTTCGTTTAGAGGTCTTCAAGTGCTTTTTTATAGAAAAAAGAAGGATTTATAATTTAAATTTCTCATGGAGAAGGATTTTTTAAAAAAAATTATAAACTCACTTTTCAAGACACTTGAAAAACTTGAAGAAAGAGAAGTTTATATTAATAATCTGAATGTCTTTCCTGTACCTGATGGTGATACTGGAACAAATATGCTAATGACGCTCAAGGAAACTCTCGAATCCACAAATAATGATGATTTAGAAAATTTTCTTAATGATGTTTCAAAGAATATTGTTTTAAAAGCTCATGGAAATTCAGGCATAATTTTTTCGAGTTTTTTAAAGGGTTTTCTTAATAAGATTTTGAATTTTAATAGCGATGAAGCTAATATTTTAACTAAAGCCTTTGAAAATGGTGTTGAAGCATCTTATAAAATTCTTGATAATCCAACTGAGGGAACAATTTTAACGGTTATAAGAGAGAGTGTAAGAGGAATGAAAGAGGGTAAAGATTTAATTGAAAAAATTGAAAAATCTTATATTTATGGATTAGAGGCATTAGAAAAGACTAAAGAAATGCTTCCATCTTTAAAAGAAGCAGATGTTGTTGATGCTGGTGGTGATGGTTTTCTTTCATTTTTAGAATCTATTTATGAAGTTTTTACAGATCAAAGTATAAAAAGAGAGAAGGCCACTTCTTCTCCTTTTAATGTCTCTATATGGAGAAAAAGACCAGTTTATAAAAATTGTGTCGAACTTATTGCTGATAAAAGAAAAGAAGATTTTAATATTAAAGAAAAATTAAAAAAGTTGGGTGATTCAATAATTTTAGTTGAAGATAATGAAAAAATTAAAATTCATATTCATACAAATGAAGTAGATGAATTATTAAAACTCGTCAATGAGATTGGTGAAATAAAGGAGATAAATATAAGAAATATGATAAAGCAACAGCTTGAGTTTCTTTTAGATGTTGAAATAGCTGTCATTACTTTTTCGATTGGAGAAAATATTAGAGAACTTTTTTATTCTCTTGGAGCTTCAATTGTGATTGATAAAGATGAAAATTTGTCTTATAAAGATTTAGTTGAAATTATCAATGATATGCCATCTCAAAATATAATATTGTTACCGAATGATAAAGAGATATTATTTAAATTTGAAAAAATTAGTGAGTTAGAAACCAAAAAAATCGAAATAGTTGAAACCTTATCCATTCCAGAAGGCATTGAAGCATTACTGAATTTTGATAGAGAGAAATCTTTTGATGAAAATATTTTAAATATGAGGGAGAATATAAAAAAAATAAAAAGTGGTTTTATAGATATTTCTAAAGAAAATTTGAGTATTAAAGATTTTGAAATAAAAGAGGGTGATTTTTTTGCAACAATTAATGATGAAATAATTGTAAAAGGAGAAAATCTTTTCAAAACAATTGCCAATCTATTAAATAAAATTGAGATTTATGAAGGCTCACTTCTTTTAATCTATGGAGATGAAATAGATTCTGATGAGGTTAAGAAAGTTAAAATTGAATTAAAAAAAGATTTTCCTAATTTAAATGTTGAAATTTATAATGGAGGAAAAAGAATAAACAAAATTATCTATAGTATAAAATGAATTTCTAATCTTTTTTCATCTCTTTTTTATAATTTGGATCAAGATATTTTTCTGGATTAGCCTTAAATTTTTCGTAGCAATATTGACTGCAGAAATAATATTTCTTACCTTTATATTCATAATTCAAACTTTTATCTTCTTTAACAACCATTCCGCAAACTGGATCGATATGTTTCATATTAAATCGCCTCCTTTTATAATTTAATTTTATTTAATCTTAATGAATTTGTTATAACATTAATTGAACTAAAAGCCATTGCCATTTCAGAAATTACAGGATGTAAAAGGCCAAAAAATGCAAGAGGAATTGCTATTATGTTATAAAAAAATGCCCAAAATAGGTTCTCTTTTATTTTTTTAAATGTTAATTCTGATATTTTAATTGCCTTTAAAACATTTGATAAATTACCTTTAAGTAAAACTATATCACCAGTTTCAATTGCAGCATCAGTTCCAGACCCCATTGCAATTCCAATGTCAGCTTGTTTAAGAGAAGGAGCATCATTAATTCCATCACCAACCATAGCGACAACTTCACCAACATCCTGTAAATTTTTTATTATTTTCATTTTATCTTCAGG
>JAAYUH010000151.1 GCA_012517755.1 bacterium
ATAGAGGATATTTTAGATTTAATAACTCTATTTAATCTTTCTCTAATTCCAGATTTGGAAAAAGATGAAAAAGTTAAAGCAATTGAAGATAAAGGAAGAAATTATAAAGATGAAGATAGGTATTTTCTTTTAAAAAAACAGAACGAGATAATAAAGAAAGTTTTACCACTATATAAAGAACTGTTTAATGAAAATTTAATTGAAATAACAACATCTCCATATTCACATCCTATAATCCCGTTGATAATTGATACAGATATAGCTAAGAGATGCGGTGAAAATAATTTACCTCAAGATAAATTTTCTCATCCAGAAGATATTTATGAACAGATAAAATTGGGGAATGAGATTTTTATTGAAAATTTCGGTAAATTTCCTTCAGGAATATGGCCACCAGAAGGAAGTGTTTCTAATGAGGTAATAGATATTTTTATTGATAATGATTTTAAATATTTTGCAACTGATGAAAATATTCTCTTTAAAACATTGGAATCAAATATAAGAGATAATATATATAAAACATATTTTGTAAAAAGAGATAATAAAAAAATATCTATATTTTTTAGAGATAAAATTTTATCAGATTTAATTGGATTTAGATATTCTTCAATGAATGAATATGATGCAGTGAATGATTTTATATCAAGAGTAAATGCTATAAAAGAGAATTTAAACAGAGATAGTTGTTTAATTGTTTTATTAGATGGTGAAAATCCATGGGAATTTTATAAAAATAATGGTTTTGATTTTTTAAATCTTCTTTATACTACGCTTTCAAAAGAAAAAAATATAATTTTAACTACAAATAATGAAATTTTAGATTCAGTTGAATCTGAAGAGATTAATTATATAGAATCTGGCTCCTGGGTTAATGGCGATTTCAAAACCTGGATTGGGGATGAAGAAGATAATTTATCCTGGAGTTATTTAAAAAAAATTAGGGATGAATTTGAAATTTTAGATGATGAAAAAAAGGAAAAAGTAAAGAAAAATTTATTCATTCTTGAAGGTTCAGATTGGAATTGGTGGTATGGGAAAAGTTATGAAAATAAAATAAAAAAGAATTTTGACTATCTTTATAGAAGACATATGCTTTCATTTTATTTATCATCAGGATTAGATGTTAAAAATTTTGTATATAAACCAATAATTTCAAATGATATAAATTTTATTAATCTAAAAGTTAAAGGTTATATAAAGCCAAAGATTGATGGAAAAATCACTGATTTTTATGAATGGGAAAATGGATTTCATTATGATAATGAAGAGAAACTATCAGAAATTCATTCTAATGATAGATTTTTTGAATATATAAAAGGTGGTTTTGATAAAGAAAATTTATATTTAGCAATAAAAATAAATAAAAATTTTCAAAATTATAGAATAGATTTGAATCTAAACCCAAAAGATGAAAAATATAAATTAACTTTTATAAATGATAATAATAACCTTTCTTTATTAAATGACTTATCAATAGATGTTGAATATTTTTTTGATGAGATTCTTGAAATAAAGTTGCCATTTTTTAATGAAATTTTTTATGAAGATAACAAAATTTCTTTTTTTGTTATCTTCAATCTAAATAATAAACCAGTGAGTAAAATACCACAAGATGGTTTTTTTATAATTGATACTGATGAAAAAAATATAATTTCAGAATGGGTCGTATAATATGAAATATCTATTAATTATGATTCATAATCATCAGCCAATTGGAAATTTTAAAGATGTTATTTTAAAAGCATTTTATAACTCTTATATTCCATTTTTAGAAAAAATATTAAAGTATAAAAATATAAATATTGCTCTGCATACTTCAGGTATTCTATTTGAATTTATGGAAGAGAACAATATCAAAGATTATGAAGATTTAATAAAAGAGTTATTGAAAGAAAATAGAATAGAATTAATAAGTGGTACATTTTATGAAGCGGTGCTTCCTTTAATTCCAGAAGAGGATAAGATAAATCAGATTAAAAAAATGAATAATTATCTTTTAGATAAATTTAATTTTATTCCTAAAGGAATGTGGCTAACAGAAAGAATATGGGAACCAGATTTACCTAAATATATAAAAAGAGCAGATATTGATTATACATTAATCGATGATAATGCCTTCAGAAAAATAGGATTTGATGATAAAGATTTAAATCATTACTATATTACAGAAGATGAAGGTTTTACATTAAATATTTTCCCTATACAAAAGAAATTAAGATATTTAATACCATTTAAAAGTGTTAA
>JAAYUH010000010.1 GCA_012517755.1 bacterium
GATCCAACAGGGCCTTTTGGTGCAAAATCAGTTGCTGAAATAAATATAAATGGACCTGCCCCAGCAATAAGAAATGCAGTTTTAGATGCAGTTGGAATTAAACTCAACAACCTTCCATTCACCCCTGAAAAAGTTTTTAAGTCTATTCTAAATTCAGGTATTAAAATTTGAAAAAATAAAATTTTTTTTATTATTAGAACAATAACCACTTCCAAAGAGGTATGAATTTGATTTCTTTATTATTATATTTTCTAATTTCTTCATAATCCCAATCAATAACTGTTAGATTGTTGCATTTAAGTTCTTCACTTGCCTTTATCAATGATTTTATTTCTCTTTCTTTAATTTCCTCAAAATTATTGGCATAGGTAACCTGTATCAACTCTTTTACTTTTAAATTATTTTTGATAAGAAAATCAACCTCATTATTTTGATAATCTTTCCAATAATAAACTTCAGAATCTTCTCTTCTTTTAAGTTCAATAGCAACACAATTTTCCATAATTTTTCCTAAATTTTCTGAAAAAGTAAAACCTATAGCATTAATTAAACCATTATCGACACAATAGATTTTTTTTGGTGATAAAAACTGTTTTTTTAACTTGTAAGAAACTCTCTCTAATTTAAAAATTAAAAAGGATTCTTCAAGATAAGAAACCCAATTAGAAAGAGTTGATACATTTTTAATAATTTATCACTTTTGTAAAATGATATACTATAACATTCCATTTTTTAAAAAAATGATACATCATATTATCTCACTTTTAATATTCTGAGGTAGGGTATTAAAATTTGAAGATGTAAATTTCATAGAAATAGATATTTTTATTTGGATTTTTTTATGTATGATAGTTACTAATATTGTTTTATTAATAGATGAGACCCTCTTTGAAAACTAATAAAGAGTAAAAGTTAATAAAGAGGGTCTCCTTGCTTTTAATCTGAATTAAATACCTATATATTCTTTAATCTTTTTTATCCTCAAATCCTTATCTTTTACAAATCTTCTTATTCCTTCAAGAATATAGTCTTTTGTTAAATGGGCTTCTTCAAGAACATCTTCAACAGTTCCACCAGTTCTCCATCTATTATCCCAGTCAGATGACATTGAATATTCTTCATTAACTTTTGAGAAAATCCAATCACTCATATTTTTTAGACATTCATTTGTTATAACCATTGAATTTATCCATTCCTCTTTAGAGATAATTTTATTTCTATACTCTTCACTTTCTCTCATAAAAAGTTCATAAGATGAAGCAACAACTATTTTTACATTTAAACCTTCTTCTTTAAGTTTTGGAATAATCTTTATAATTTCACTGACCGGACTTGTTCCTTGAACAATGACTACTCCCATCTTCTCTTTTCCATTTTCATAATCCTTTAGAATATATGCACCATGTGCTGCTTCGAAATAACTTCCAAGACCAAGTGCTTCTCTATCAGGAATCTCAATTGGAGGTCTTGTGAGATTCAGAATTATTATTGGAACATCCTCTTTTAATGCTCTACCAAGAAGAACTGGTACTTCATTATACTCCCATGGATAAAGATTTATAACTTGATTTTTTGGGAAAAGTTTTGTTACACCTGTTGCAAAAATTCCGAAGTGTGTTCTTGAATCATCAGCTGTTTCTGGACCTGAGTGACCTGCAACCCAAATTACTTTTCCAACTTTTATTGGACAATCTTGTGCAAGTTGTGAAAATAATCTCATCATTCCATATTTTAAATAAGCAAAAGATCCATAGGTTGAACAGGCAGTGTAAAAGCCAACAAAATCTTTATAGGGGTCTCTTGCAACATTTACAGTTTCAACTCCAGTACAGATTCCAGAATTTACAAATTCAGTAATCTCTTGTGGTAGTAAAACACCGTCAAGATTTTTTTCTTTATGATACCAACCAAGTCCAGGGAAATCAGAGAAAGGAAGACCAAAACCATCTATGTTAGTTGATTCAGTTAAATCAGCTGAAAGAGCAAGAAATAGAGGTCTTCCATATTTCTTTGTTGTATAAGCGTTTATCCATGCTCCCCATTTTCTAAATGCTGCTCTGTTCGGTTGTTGCTCATGTGGTTTTGCATAAAGTTCGGGTGGATAGTTTTTATAATTATAAAGAACTTCATCATTGAGAGGGTTGTTATCTCTATCTATTTTTATATTTTTAATCTCTTCTGGAACAGTTTCAGCTATTTCAAGAAGTCTATCTGCTAAAAATCTCATAACTTCTTTGTTATTTCTTAAAACTGAAACAACAACATCAATATTTTTTTCAAACTGCTTCATTCTCTCTTCATAGGTTGCAGGGGCTGGCTCCATAAAACCTTCAAATTTTACATTATATTTTTCCTGAAAAGGTATTTTTGTTTGCCAGAAAATTTCTGAATTCATAGGATGTGGTGCACCATGTGATTTGTTATCATATTTCAAATAATCTCTTCCTTTTCTTGTTTTAAAATATGCTATGTTTGGAATATTTTTCTGAATATCAGTAAAAAGTGAGTTAACAACCTCAAAAACATCTGGAAAATCATTCCCTTTCATTGTTCCAAAAACTCTCCAATTGTGAGAACCAAACCATTCATTTGGTGTATTTGGAACTGTTTCAGTAAGTGGATGATCATCAATGCCAAAATTGTTCCAATCAATTAAGAAAAATAGATTATCAAGACCAAGAGCCCATGCTGAATTCATTGTTTCATGAGCACCACCTGGTGTTAAACCAGCATCTCCTTCAAAAACTACAACCTTTACATCATTAAGACCCATTCTCTTTAAAGCAAATGCTTCTCCGACACTTGCAGTTATTCCATGACCAGATGGACCTGTGTTGAATTTTAATAGTAAAGTTTTCCCGCCCATTTCAGCATGACCAGGAAGACCTCCTCTTCTCCTAAAATTCAGTAAATCTTTTGGATAAAGAGTCGATTCTTGTTTTTTTGGAAGATACCTCTCATCTTTTGTCTCTTCATACCTTAACCTCATCGCTTCATTAAAAACTGCAAGTGTTGAATAAACAAGGGGAATAGTGTGACCCGCTGCAAGTATTATCCTATCATTGAATGTTTTTGCTGGATCTCTTAAATCATATCTAACATATCCAGATAAAAGAGATGAGAGAAACATATGAACTTTTGACCTTGAACCTCCTGGATGTCCACTCTGTCGATAATTAAGCATAAGATCGATAAATTGGTCAACTAAATCTTTAATGACTTCTAACTTTTCAACATCATTAGGTTTTAATTTTTCCATTATAAACTCCTTTAAAAAAATTATTTGACCTTTTTTGTTTAAAATTTTTTTGAATTATAAAATGGACTCTTATATTCTTTTTTTTCATTAATCTATTTGTTATATCTTATCAATTGCCAAGATACTCTCCTATTGCTTTTGCTTGTAGAAATAGAAGAAGGTGATCTGGACTTCCTGTCTTAGAATCAGTTCCAGACATATTAAAACCTCCAAATGGATGAGCACCAACCATTGCTCCTGTACATTTCCTGTTTATATAAAGATTACCACAATGAAGTTCCTTCTTAGCAATATTTATTTTTTCTCTATCTTTAGTGTAAATTGATCCAGTAAGTCCATATTCAGTATCATTAAACAATTTAACCGCTTCTTCAAAATTTTTATACTTTAAAATAGCAACAACTGGACCAAAAATCTCCTCTCTAAAGACTCTACTATTTGCATTATTAAGTTCAATTATAGTTGGCTTTATAAAATATCCATCTTTATTTTCATCTGGTTCACCACCAGCAAGAATTTTTCCATCTTTTTTACCAATTTCAATATAAGTTAAAACTTTCTTAAACGCAGTTTCATTTATAACTGGTCCAAGATAATTCTCATAATATTTTGTTGGACCTATTTTTGTATTTTTTGTTTTTTCTACAAATTTATTTAAAAATTCATCATAAATTTTCTCGTGTAGAAGCAATCTTGAGAGAGCTGAACACTTTTGCCCTTGGAATCCAAAAGCTGATGCATAGCATCCTTCAATAGCACTATTAATATTAGCATCATCTTCAACAATTATTGCATTTTTACCTCCCATTTCAGCGACTACTCTTTTTATCCAGATTTGTCCTTCTCTATGTTTTCCTGCTTCTTCGACAATTCCTAAACCAACATCTTTTGAACCAGTGAAAGAGATAAATCTTGTTTTGGGATGTTTTACAAGATAATCTCCAATAATAGGTCCAGGACCAGTAACGAGATTGACTACTCCATCTGGAAGTCCAACTTCCTCAAGAAGTTCCATAAATTTTGTAGCAATATATGCAGCATCACTTGCTGGTTTTAAAACA
>JAAYUH010000152.1 GCA_012517755.1 bacterium
AGAAAATTTTCCCAACCACTTTCAGTAAAAAAAGTAAGGTTTATAGGAAAATAATATGGAGGAAAATATATTGAAAATCCATTCAAATTTTCTTTAAAAGAGCTTAAATTTAAAATAACATACTCACTAACAATTTTATCTAATAATATTTTATCTTCTTCATTAAAGAGTATGGAAAATAATGAATAGTAATCAACATATTTTTGATTTAAAGGCACCAAACAATTCTCTCTTAAGTTTATTATATTATTAAATCTTTCATTTTTTGTTATGAAATCTTTTGTTATTTTTAAAATATCTAAACTCTTCGAGGTATTAAGAAATGAAATTGATACTTCCTCAATACCTTGTGAACCATTATTATATGAATCAAAATAAGATTTAACAATCTCTTTACCAGTTTCCAAAATTGATAGTTTTTCTGGTGAAATATTTTTTAATATAACACCGTATGGAAAACCATCCAAAGGGACATATGCTTGAGATGCAATAACATAATCTACATACTCTCTCAATTCATATGAAACCTCGACTGTTTGCATAAAACATGCATCAAAAAATACTATATCTATTTTTCTATTTTTTTTATTAAATACATTCCTTAAAGATTCTTTTATCTCTTTAATTGTTAAATAATCAATCGAAGTTTCATCAAAACATACACCTTTCCAATCAGTACCTTTGAAGTTTCTTCCATCTCCATGACCCCATAAACCAAGAATAATATTTTCTGGTTTATATCTACTTAATGAAAAAAGAATAAAATCTGTTAAAACTTCTGGATCCCCAGTGTTTAAATTATCAAATTTTTTTAATTCCACCTGTGTACTATTATCAATTTCAATAATTTTTGTTTCATTTTTTCCATCTAATAAAATCAATACTTTACTGTTCTCAAAAGAACTATTTTGTATTTCTAAAATGTCTCCTAATGCATGTATATATAAATCATTATCACTTGCCATATATATAATAAAAAGATTTTTAGTACTATTGCTTTTAACTGGAGTTATAAATAGAAGGAGTAAAATAAAAAATAAGGAAAGTTTATTTTTCATAAATTATAGTCACCCCAGAATCTATTGGATTCCAAAAAACATACGCACCAAGTGCTTCAACAACAAATCTAACAGGAACCAATGTTCTTCCATCTATTATAATAGGAGGAGAATCAAGAATATATTTTTTACCATTGATATATGCTATAAAATTGTTAACCCACATTAATATCTCCTTTTCAGGAAATATTATTTTGATACTTGAATCTGAACTATTCCAATATATATCTCCACCAAAATTTTCTATAATAAATCTTAAAGGTACCATTGTTCTACTATTAACTATTATAGGTGGAGTTTCAAGCTCTATCTTTTTGTTGTTAACATAACCAATAGGATTATTTATCCAAATTTTCAATACTAAAGACGAAAGTTTAAAAATATGGATTTTTGCCTCATAGATATTATTTTTCTCATTATATTCATCTATATTATGACCACTATCTATCTGAATTATTAAAGTTTTATCACCTAAAAGATTTATATTTTGATTTATGAAACTTTTTTTTGATAAATCAAGATTAAATTTTGTTTTTATTTTATCAACATTATTAATCTCAACAATTTTTGATTCAATATGAGTGTATTTTGATGGTGTATCCCAAAAAATTGAAACAAGAAAATTTAATGGACTATTCGACTGTTTTAGATTTTTCACTTCAATTTCAATCTCTACACTAAAAGTATCATTTTCAAAAATTATCTCTTTAGATAAATTTACATTTTTTACAAAAAGATCTAATCCATCTTCACCTTTTACTATATTAAAAAAACTTATTATTAAAATTAAACTCGATAAAACTAAAATTATCTTTTTCATTTTTACCTCTATTTATTTAGATAAAAAATTATAAAATTTGTTTCAAAAAAAACTCTGCAATAATTATTGTCTTTTTCCCCTCTCTTTTTATTGATATATTCAAATCATCTTTATCAATTTTAATATATTTCAATATAATTTTTGAAAAATCTTTTTTAAGTTCATCAAGTTGTTTTGGTGAAAGAGTTAATCTATCAGAATCAAGGACAAAAGATATCCTATCTTTAGCAATAGTCCCACTTTTTTTTCTAAAGAGTCTCACTGTTTTTTCTCCCTCTTAAAAAAGTTAGATATTTTATCAATGAATGACTCTTTTTCCTGATAAATAGTTAAAGGTATATCTTCTCCAAGCAATCTTCTTACTATATTTTTTAACTCTCTTCCTCCAATTGAAGAATCGTTAAGAACTGCTGGTTCACCTATATTAGTTGAAATAGTTATATATGGATCCTCTGGAACAATTCCTATAACCTTAATTGATAAAATCTCTTCTATATCCTTCCAATGAATCATTTCACCCTTTTTCACCATATCAAATTTTACTCTATTTATGATTAATTGAGGATCGAATATCTCCATTGATTCTAATAGACCAATAACTCTATCTGCGTCTCTAATTGCAGTTATTTCAGGAGTCGTGACAATAATTGCTTCATCACTTGAAAGAGTTGACATTCTAAAACCATGTTCAATTCCTGCTGGTGAATCAAGTATTACATAATCATATTTTTTCTTTAAATCATTAACCACCCACTTTAAATCTTCTACTTTTAATTCTTCTTTCAATCTTGTTTGTGCAGCTGGAAGTAAAACTAAATTATCTTTGAATCTTTTATCTTTTACAAGGGCTTGTGATAATTTGCATGTTTTATCAATAACATCCATTAAATTATAAACAATTCTATTTTCCAAACCAAGAACCAAATCAAGGTTTCTTAAACCTATATCAACATCAACAAGAGCAACGCTTTTTCCTAAAGACGCCAAACCTGTTCCAATATTACCAACTATAGTTGTTTTTCCAACCCCACCCTTTCCAGATGTTATAACAATGCTTTTACCCAAATTCCCTCCTTTAATTTAAAAAAGTTATCTTTTTCTATATTGTCTTCTTTTTCTTGCTGTATGTAAACCTGGTTTCTTTCTCTCTTTTATTCTACTATCAAAAGATAGAAGTTTTTTTGATTTAAGAATCTGTTTACTGTTTGGGTCTAACTCAACAAGAGCTCTTGAAATTGCATGTCTTATTGCTTCTGCTTGACTAGATAAGCCCCCACCTTCAACTTTTACTGAAAAGTCATAAATGTCTTCTTTATTTGTTAGTTTTAATGGCTCAAGAATCTTTAATCTAAGATATTCAACTGGAAAGTATTCTTCAAATTTCTTACCATTTATTATTATGTTGCCATTTCCACTCGATGCTTTAACTCTTGCTAATGAAGTTTTTCTTCTTCCACTTATTAAACTACTCATTCTTCCTCCTTATATGGTAATGGATTTTGTGAATTATGAGGATGCTCTTCTCCTGAATAAACTTTTAACCTTTTCATCATTCTATATCTTAATTTATTTTTAGGGATCATACCTTTAACAGCATCTTTTATAGGTTCATCTGGATGTTTTCTTATAAGTTGATTGAAAGTGGTCTCTTTTAATCCACCTGGATAACCTGAATAACGATAATATTTTTTATTCTCTGCCTTATCGCTTGAGAGTTTAATTTTTTCAGCATTAATAACAATAACATAATCTCCACAATCTGCATATGGAGTATAATCTACTTTATGTTTTCCCATTAATAATCTTGCAATTATTACAGAAATCCTTCCTAAAGTTTTATCTGTTGCATCAATAATCCACCAATTTCTTTTAACTTCGTTAGGTTTTATAAAAGTAGTTTTCATATCTCCTCCTTAAACATTCAATATTCTAATATATTTAATCACTTTGTCAAGTTAGTTTATTTTATTGGAATTTTCCTCATTATATATTCCTATAAAAGCATTTACAACATCTTTATCATATAAAATATCAGCATTTTTAACAAGCTCATCAATAACATCATCCATTTTATATGCGGGTCTATATGGTCTATGAGATGACATAGCATCTATAACATCAGCAACTGATACAATTTTAGCTTCAAATATTATTTCATCTTTTTTTAATCCTGAAGGATAACCAGAACCATCCAATCTTTCATGGTGTTGAAGAATAATTTCTTTAATAGGATATGGAAAATCAATATCTTTTATAAGATTATAACCTATTTTTGTGTGTTCTTTTATTATCTCAAACTCAACAGAAGATAATTTTGCTGGTTTCATAAGTAGCTCAATAGGTAGAAGCATTTTACCAACATCGTGGAGTAAAGATGCATATCTTATTAATTCAATTTGTTCATAAGAAAGTTTCATTTTTTGAGCAATTTTTACAGCAATTTCAGCAACATTTTTTTGATGACCAGTTGTATAAGGATCCCTAAATTCAGACAGTTTAGTAATTAATAAAATAACTTGCTCTGAGGTCTCTCTTAATTTTTCAATATGTCTAATATTATCAATAGTAATTCCTAAGGTATTTGATAAGATAGTTAATTTTTCCATATCAGAAACACTAAATACATTTTCTTTATCATAATCAAGTCCTAATACACCAATTACCTCGTCTCCGACTATAATTGGAATTATCATATGTGATTTAATAAATTTGGTCTCCTTTAAAACAACCCACTTATCATTTTTATAAGTATCATTTATAATTATTGGTTTTTTATTTAAAATAACCTCTTTCAAAAGCGGAAATTCATTTATATTCTTTTCAAAATTTTTGACAAAATCTTCAACTCCATATTTTTCATAACCTCTCACAGCCATATTTTTTAAAACCGAACCTTCAATTAGTGCAATATTCGATGAAGTTGATGGTACGATTCTATCCACCTCATCAAGAATGACTTTAAAAAGAGAGTTTAAATCTCTAAAAGAATTCAATATATCTGATATTCTTTTAATACTTTGTTGATAGTAGAGTTCATCTTTTAAAAACATTATCAACTCTTCTTTTTCTCTTTCTTTTTCTTTCAAAGGAGTTATATTTTTAGCAAATCCACAAATACTTATTACATTGCCATTTTCATCAAAAATTGGTGATTTAGTAGCGTTGAAAATAATTTCTTCTCCATTAACAATCAATCTATCTTCAGTTGTTTGAGGTTTTTTAGTTTCAATTATCTTTTTATCAACTTCTCTTAAATATTCTGCTTCTTCTTTTGTAAATATTTCATCATCTTTTTTTCCAATAATTTCATTAAGTGGTCTATCAAAAATTTCAGAAAATGCCTTATTTGCATTTATGTATGTTCCATCAAGATCTTTTATGAATATGATTTCATCTGAAACATCAAAGACTTTTCTAAGCAACTCTTCACTTTCTTTTAATTTATTTCTAATCTGTAAATTCTCTGTAATATCTAAACCAGAACTTAATATATTAATTATATTACCATTATCATCTTCTACATAGCTGTTTTTCCAAAGTATCATTCTTTCTTCACCACTTTTTGTTTTAACTGGGTTCTCATGAAATTTATATTTATCAATTTCTCCTTTTTTTAATTCAAAATAAAATTTTTTCAACTCTTCTTTATAATAATCTGGGGTAAACTGTTCAATCCAATTCTTTCCGATAATTTCATCTTCACTATATCCAAGAATTTCACACCCTTTTTTATTTATCATCAAAACATTACCATTTAAATCTTCTAAAATAACAATTGAGTGCAAATTATCTAATATTTTTTTTAAAAATTCCTTTTCCTTTTTTATACTATGATTCAAAATTTTTTCTTTTGTTATATCAAAAAGTGTTAAGAATATATAATTTACATCCATTTGCTCATCTTTAAAATTATAAAAATTTATTTTAAGGTAAATTTTATCTCCACTTTTTTTAATATAAGGAGTTTCTATATTTAATTCATTAAATTCACCATTAAAAAATTTATCCAATTGATACCTATCAATATCAAAATTATTTTCATTAAAAATCTCATCAAAATTTTTTCCTAATACTTCATGTTTATTTAAATCTAAAAGGTTTAAAAATTTGTTGTTCGCAAAGAAAATAGTTTTTTGATTATCAAGTAAAATCATACCAACTGGCGAATAATTAAATATTGAGTCATATTTATAACTAATTTTCCTTATGTTTTTTAATTCTTCTAACCTCCCTTTTAAAATATCTTCATTATAAAAACTGAACTTATTTTTACCCATATTTTTTGCATAATACATTGCAAAATCTGCTTTTTTAATTAAATCATCAAGTTCATTTCCATCGTCAGGATAAATTGCTATTCCAATGTTAACTCCTATAGAAAACTCTTTATCTTCTACTTTAATCGGCTCAAGAAAAGAAGTAATAATTTTATCTGCAATAATAGTTACATTCTTAATATCTGTTAAATCAGTTGCTAAAATAACAAATTCATCACCCCCGATTCTTGATATTAAATCTGATTTTCTAATATTAGACTGTAACATATCAGAAATAATTTTTAAAACTTCATCACCTAATTTATGCCCATAATAATCGTTTATAAATTTGAATTCATATAAATCAACAAACAAAACAGCAAATTTATTTTTATATCTATCATATCTTACTTTTTCTATCTGAAATTTATCCTGTAAAAGAATCTTGTTTGGAAGACCTGTAAGTGAATCATGCATTGCAAGATATCTTAGCATCTCTTCATGCTTTTTTCTTTCAGTTAAATCTATATACAAACCAATAATACCTTTAACTTCACCATTTATTATTATAGAAGAACTTGAAACAGAAGCAGGAAATGTTGTTCCATCTTTTCTTTTTCTTATAGTTTCAACATTTACATATCCTGTCTTTAAGGTAATTTCATCAAGTTTTTTTCCCTCATATAATAAATTTTCTGGATGAATTATTCCACTATTTAAATTTTTTCCTTTTATTTCATTAAGTTCATAGCCAAATAATTCTGTAAATTTTGGATTTATATCAACAATATTTCCATCTTTATCAATATAAACAAGAGCCTCAGGGCTGTTATAAAAAAGGCTTTTAAACTTTTCTTCAGTCTCTTTTAGTGCTTCTTCTAAACTCTTTTTATAAATTTCCATTTTTTATTTATATCATTATTATATTAATTTTATAATAAAATCAAAATTTTTAAATATAAAAATGGTTTACAAAAACAGACAGTCTACTTTTGTTAATAATTTATTGAAAATTATATTAAATTTAGTAAAATAGGATAAAGGGCGGCGTAGCTCAGACGGTCAGAGCACATGGCTCATACCCGTGGTGTCGTGGGTTCGATTCCCTCCGCCGCCACCACTAAAATGGATTTAATTAAAAAAATCAAAAAAAATATTTCAGCAAACTCTTTAATTAACGAAAAGGATAGAATTCTCGTTGGATTATCAGGAGGACCAGATTCTATCTTTTTATTATATATTCTTCATAATTATTTTAATAATCAACTTATAATTGCACATATCAATCATAAATTAAGGGGTGTTGATTCAGATTTAGATGAAAAATTTGTAAGAACTATCTCTCAAAAACTAAAAATACCTTTATATGTAATTAGAGAAGACATTAGAAAATTAAGTAATGAAAATAAAAAATCCATCGAAGAGGTTGGGAGGGAAGTAAGATTTTCTTTTTTTGATAAAACTCTAAAGGTTGAAAATTTTAATAAAATTGCTCTTGGACATAACCTTGATGATAATGTTGAAACTATTCTAATTAACTTCATTAAAGGAAGCGGAACAAAAGGTTTGATAGGAATTCCTGAAAAAAGAGACAATATTATTCATCCAATAATAAATATAAAAAAAGAGGAGATTTTAAAATTTTTAGAAGAAAATAAAATTGAATATAGAGTTGATAAAACTAATTTTGAAATTGATTTTTTAAGAAATAAGGTAAGAAATTATCTTTTACCCATCATTGAAAAGGAATTTAATAAAAATTTCAAAGAAAAAATTTTATCTCTTTCAAATATATTAAAAGTTGAGGATAGATTTCTTGATAATTTAGTTGAAAATATAAAAAATGATTTAATGGAATTTGAAAATGATTTTATAAAGATAGATCTTAAAAAATTCCAAAAATTAGATTTATCATTAAAAAGAAGGTTGATTAGGAAAGCAATTGATTATTTTAATAGAGATTTAAGAGAGTATCCTCTTGAACACATTGATAAAGTAATATCACTTGAAAATAAAAAAACTGGAAAAGAGATAGAACTTCCTTTTGATTTAATTGCAGTAAAAGATAAGAATAAGATTATTATTGAAAAAAAAAGAGTTGAAATACCTAATTTTTACATTGAAATTCCAGATATTGGTTTGTATGAATTAGCAGGAATGAAAATAGAACTTACTTTAGTTGAAAAAATTTCAAAGGTTAAAGATCCATTTACTTCTTTTTTTGATTATGATAAAATTGAATTCCCAATTAAATTTAGAAAACCAAAGTTTGGAGAAAAATTTAAACCTTTAGGGTTAAAAAAGAAGAAAAAGATACAGGATTTTTTTGTTGATAATGGAATACCAAAAAGTGTAAGATGGAATTTACCAATTTTATTAGATAAAAAAGATGATATATTATGGATTGTTGGAGTTAGAATATCTGATGATTATAAAGTGACAAATTTAACAAAAAGAGTTATTTGTATTAAAATAACATTGGAGGATTTTAGATGGATAAAGATATTCAAAAGATTCTTATAACAGAAGAAGAGATAAAAAAAAGAGTTAGAGAACTTGCAGAAGATATCTCAAAAGAGTACAAAGAGATGTTTCCTCATCTTGTTTGCATCTTAAAAGGTGCTACTGTTTTTTTAACTGACTTAATCAGAGAAATGAATATATATTTATCTTTAGATTATCTTGGTATTTCATCTTATGGTGCATCTACCAAATCTTCTGGTATAATTAAAATAACTAAAGATCTTGACCATTCAATAGAAGATAGAAATGTTCTGATTGTTGAAGATATAGTTGATACAGGACTCACTTTAACATATTTGAGAGAGATTTTATCTGCAAGAAAACCTTTAAGTTTAAAAGCTTGTGCTCTTTTGAATAAAAAGATAAGAAGGAAGATAGAGGTTCCTGTTGAATACTATGGTTTTGAAATACCAGATGAATTTGTGGTCGGTTATGGTTTAGATTTCAATGAGAAGTATAGAAATTTACCATATATTTCTGTTTTAAAGCCAGAAATATATATGTATGAGGTGATGAAATATGAAAAAAAGTGAAAACAATTTTTTTAATATAATTAGAAGTCTAATACCACTAATTTTAATGATTGTTTTTATATACTTTATGTATAGTTTTTATACTAATGCAAATACACAAAATATCGACAAAATATCTTATTCACAATTCATTTCTAAAATAAAAGATGGAGATGTAAAGGAAATAACTATAGATGGACAAAATGTTAGTGGTACATATATGAATGGAAACAAATTTTCAACTACCCTTCCTCTTTTCGATGATCCAAATTTACCAAATTTACTTATTGAAAAAAATGTTAACACAACTATAAAACCAACATCAAGCAGTGGAACATGGTGGTATATTCTAATAAATATTGGTTCACTTGTTCTAATAATAGTTTTCTGGATGATAATGATGAGATCTATTTCCGGAGGCGCAAATTCACAAGTTTTTAATTTTGGAAAAAGTAAAGCAAGGCTATTTATAGAAAATAAGCCAAAGATAACATTCAATGAAGTTGCTGGCCTTGAAGAGGTAAAGGAAGACCTTCAAGAAGAAATTGAATTTTTAAGAAACCCGAGAAAATTTTCATCTATTGGAGCAAAAATACCCAAAGGAGTACTACTTGTTGGACCTCCTGGTTGTGGTAAAACACTTCTTGCAAGAGCAGTTGCTGGTGAAGCAGGAGTACCATTTTTCAGTGTCTCTGGTTCAGAGTTTGTTGAGATGTTTGTTGGAGTTGGTGCTGCAAGAGTAAGAGATCTATTCGCTGAAGCAAAAAAATATTCGCCTTGTATAATTTTTATTGATGAAATTGATGCTGTTGGAAGACAACGTGGGGCTGGACTTGGCGGTGGGCATGACGAAAGAGAGCAAACTTTAAATCAACTTCTTGTTGAAATGGATGGATTTGATCCAAACATCGGAATCATCGTTATTGCCGCTACAAATAGACCAGATATTCTTGATCAAGCGCTCCTTAGACCTGGAAGATTTGATAGAAGAATTGTTGTTAACTTCCCTGATGTAAAGGAAAGAGAGGCAATTTTAAAAATCCACACAAGAAACAAACCTTTAGGAAGTGATATTAATTTATCAACTCTTGCAAAAAGAACTGCAGGTTTTACAGGTGCTGATCTTGAAAATCTTGTTAATGAAGCAGCGCTTCTCGCTGCAAGAAGAAATAAAAATAAAATAACTATGGATGAACTTGAAGAGGCGATTGATAGAGTAATTGCTGGTCCTCAGAAAAAAACAAGAGTGGTTTCAGATGAAGAGAAAAGAGTTATCGCATTTCATGAAACCGGGCATGCTGTTGTTGCAGATTTGCTTCCACATTCAGATCCTGTTCATAGAATATCAATAATATCAAGAGGTATGGCTTTAGGTTATACACTCCAACTTCCTCAGGAAGAAAAATTTATAAGAACAAGGGAACAACTTTTGTCAGAGGTAACAACATTACTTGGAGGAAGAGCTGCAGAAGAGTTATTCACTTTCGATAAAACAACAGGGGCAGAAAATGATTTAAGAAGGGCAACTGAGATAGTAAGAAAAATGGTAACTGAATTTGGAATGAGCGATAAACTTGGACCTTTAACTTTTGGAAGAAAAACCGAATTTGTGTTTTTAGGAAGAGATATAGCTTCAGAGAGAGATTATTCTGAACAGGTTGCTTATGAAATAGATAAAGAAGTTAGAAAAACAATTGAAGATTGCTTTGAAAGGGCAAAAAATATCCTAAAAGAAAATAGTGAAGGTGTAAAAAAGGTTGTAGAAATTTTAATAGAAAAAGAGACAATTGAGGGTGATGAACTCAAAAAAATTCTTGAGGATGTAAAAAGAGAAAAAGTTGCTTAAAGTAGTAAGTTTAGATCTATGGGACACAATAATTGAAGATGATTCAAATTTAGAAGAAAAAAGGGGTGAGATAAGAATAAATAAATTGTATGAATATCTTGCCCCTTTAAATATATCTAAAGATAAAATCAAAGAAGCATATGAGAAAATGAGTGAATGGCTTTTTTCAACTCAAAAAAAGAGTGAAAAAAGTATAAACATTTCAAAACAGATTTATTATATTTTTAAACTATTTCAAATGGTACCAAATGGGCCTATTTTAGAAGATATTAAAATGAGTTATGAAACTGCTATTTTTGATGTACCTCCAAAACTCATAGACAATGTTGAACCCTTTCTGGAAAAATTAAAAAAATTGAACTTAAAGTTGTGTATTTTATCTGATGCAGGTAGAACTCCTGGCTGGGCTTTAAAAGAGATATTGAATAGATACAAAATATTAGATTATTTTGATAAAGTTTTTTTTTCAGATGAAATTGGATTTGTGAAACCAAATAAAAACAGTTTTAATAGAATAATAAAAGAATTTAATGTTGAAAAAGAAGAAGTTGTTCATATTGGAGATAGTTTAGAAAAAGATGTGTTAGGAGCAAAAAATTTTGGAATAAATTATATTTACTTTTCAAAAGATAAAATAAATAAAATAGAACCTTCTGGCAAAAATTTTGATGAGATTTATAAGGTTTTAATCAAAAATTTTGTTGTTGAAACCTCTCTTTTTTAGCCCATAGTTCTTTGATCAATTAATCCTCTTTGTCTTGCGATTTTCAAGGAAAAATTAAAAAACAGAAAAATTATAACAAAATAGATAATATTCTCAATAATAAGCATTGATAGCATTCTATTAATACTTATATTTATAAAGAAACTGTTCCACCCTTCACCAAGAAGTATTTTTCTCATCCCATCAATCCAAATTGTTTGAGGAATATATATTCCAACTTTTCCTAAAAATCCTGGGAATGTATCTATTGGAAATATAGCTCCGGTTAAAAGGAGAAAAACACCAGAAGCACTTTGAGTTAAAAAACTACCTTGTCTACTGATTAAAAAATTAATTCCAGCAAAAAAATAACCTATTATAAATAATGATATTGAGCCAACAAAAAGAAAAATTGGAAAATAGATATACCAGGATGCTATTGGAGTAAATCTAACATTTAAGAAAATAAATCCAAAAATTATTATAATAAAAGATGAAATTGTTGTTATTAAGTATTTTGCAAACCCTCTTCCAGCAAGAAACTGAAACATACTTACTGGAGAGATATATACATATTTTAAAGTCTCATAAAATTCTCTATCATCAATAACAGTCCATGCCATTCCAAACAATACATTTGCTGTGTATAAATGAAGAGCATTCCCAATAATTAAGTGAGGTAACATCTCATTCATTTGACCTTGAGATATTATTATATACATAAATATTAAGATAAAGGCACTTGATAGAGGTTTTGCGAGTGAGTATATCAAAAATAAAAGTGGGTCTGTCCAGTTACTTTCAATTTTCCACCCAAGATAAAAAGATGATTTAAAATCATTTAAAAATTTCTTAATTATTCCCATCTAATTGTTAGCTTCCCTTCCTTTCTTGCAAGATATTCCATTTTCTTAAGATAATAAATAGCAAGTATAGCATAGAAAACTGTTAAAATTATAAGAATTAAAATCTCAATATTTACAGATAAAAAACCAAAAGTTGCTCCTTCTTTAAACAGTAACTGTCTTAATCCATCGAGTCCTATTGTTAAAGGAATCAAAGACGAAAAGAATCCTACTTTTCCTAAAAATTTAACAGGGAAATACATACCACTTACAAGATAAACTGGCTCTTGGAAAAATTCTGAAAGATGCCACGCTTCTCTTCCCCAGATGAGATATAAAGACGCAAGCATCATTCCAAGTCCATAAAGAGCAGCTAAAGTTAAAAAGAAAACAAGTAGAAGTTGAGTAATATTAATTAAACTAAAATCAAGTTTAAAAATAAGAGTTCCTACTATTAGAGTTGCAGCAGCTCTTAATGAAGTTGCAAACATTCCCCCTATACTCATTCCTAAAAGAATAGAAACCAAGGATATTGGACTTAGAATATAGAGTTGAAGATTGCCACTCATTTTCTCCCAGTAAAGTTGAGATGCCATATCCCATAAAACATTTAGCCAGAAAGCACTCATTGCGCCACCGAGAACTGCAAAACCTAAAAAATCTTTTGATGCACCAAGAAATTTGTATAATGTGCCATATGCAATAACAGATAAAAGAGGAAGTATTATATCAGCAATAATCCATGAATATTCTCTATTTGCTGCAATTATCCTTGGATATGCCCTTCCTAAAATCGCTTTTAAATTCCTAATAATATATTCTTTATTCATCTTCTTTAAACTCTTTCCCAACTATTTCAATAAAAACATCTTCAAGAGTTGGTTCCCTTTTTCTGAATGAAACAAGATTAAAACCATTGCTCTTTAGATAGTTAAATATATCAACAATTTTACTCTCATCTTGAATCTGAAATTTTACTTCAAGTTTTCCATCTTTTAATGGATTAACTGTAAATTTTGTTGTGTATGGTAATTCTTTTAAATTTAAATAAGATTCTCTTTCAAGTTCAACTGAATACATTATTTTATTTTTTAGTATCTTTTTTAAACCTTGTGGTGTATCAAGAGCATGAATTTCGCCATTATCTATAATAGCTATCCTATTGCATAATTCATCTGCTTCATTTAAGTAATGAGTTGTTAAAAGTATCGCTCTTTCCTCTTTTTCTTTCATCCAAACCTTAATAAAACTTCTTACAGTTCTTGCTATCTGAACATCGAGTCCAAGCGTAGGTTCATCAAGAAACAAAACCTCAGGATCAGACAAAATACCTCTTATTATATTCATCTTCTGTCTCATACCTGTTGAAAGCTTGCTTATCTTTGTATTTGCATCTTCCTCAAGACCAAATATCTCGAGATATTTATCTATCTCTCTTTTTGCCTTCTTTGTTGGAATTCCATAAAATTGAGAGAACATCCACAAATTTTCTCTAACAGTTAAAATCCCATACCCTGCCCATTCTCCACCGCTTACCATATTTATTTTTTCTCTTATTTTTAAAGTTTCAGTTTCAACATCGCATCCTAAAACATATGCCTTTCCAGAAGATGGAAGAAGAAGTGTTGTTAATATTTTAATGAGTGTAGTTTTACCAGCACCATTTGGACCAAGAAGACCAAAAATTTCCCCTTTATTTACTTCAATATTAATATTTTTTAGAGCCTCAAGAACTTCTCTCTCTTTTTTATAACTTCTTCCTAAATTTTCTGTCTTAATGGCTATTAAATCATTCATCAGAATACTCCTTAAAATAAACCATATTATTATATCACTAAAAAAACTTGATTTTATATTTTTAGAGTATTAAAATTAAAAAATAGGAGGTGGGATTATGAGTGGCATGATGTTGAGTTTCTTCTTAAGTGTAATATTGTTGATAAGGCTTCTTCCTCTCTCATCATTATCAAATATAATCATAAGTGTTATTGCTGGTATATTGTTTATCTTGTTAGGATTATCTGAGGCAAGTGAAAAAGGCTGGAGAGCTTATTTAATCTCCCTTATAGGAATTTTATTTATAATATTTTCCTTTTTCCCAAGTCTGAGAACAGGAACAAATTATATAACTATTACAATTATTCTTTGTGTAGTGGCATTGATTATTTCATTATCTTCAGAAACAGAATTGTTTAAATTTAAGAAGAAACAAAGTTAAGTTTTATTAAGAATTTTCAATAAAATTAAAAAAATTAAATATTATTTAAAGATTTCTTACTTTAAAGAAGTATTATTTAGCACTATACAGAAATAATATTATTCCAATTCTGATGTACAATTTGGACAACGAGTCGCTTTAATTGGTATAACTGAATAACAATATGGACAAACTTTTGTTGTAGGTTCTACTTTTTCTTCAGCTGGTTTACTTCTTA
>JAAYUH010000153.1 GCA_012517755.1 bacterium
ATTGGTGCTACATCCATTTGAAGTGGTTGATCATTGATATAAATTATTTTATTACCTTTTTGAAGTCTTATAATGATTTTTTCATTTTCACTTTTTACATTATTTAAGGTCAATAAAAAAATAATAATTAATAGAATTATTGTTAATATTTTCTTCAATTTTTGCACCTCCTGACGCTAAATTATGTATAAGCACATAATAAAAATATTTTATTTATTATAAATTTTTTTAAGTTTTTTTATTGATTCACCATAAATAAAAACATTTTCTTTTAACAAGGATCTGTTTTGTATATTTTCTTGTAATATTTTAAATGTTTTGTCTTTATTTAACCAAAATTTAACTTCTCTATAATGCACATCACTGTCATTCCTCATTTCAATCTCACCAATTGTCCTTTTATCAACTTTAAAAACAACCTTTTGATCATCTATTTGACCTAACTGCCTTGCTTTTGAATTTTCAACACTAATTTTTTCACTTAATACTTTAACGACATCCTTCACTATCAATAACATCTTTTTTGGCCTGAGGTTCTGATGTGTACTCCTTTCCAATCCCCAATAAAGAAGCAAAATCTCTTGCATCTTTATGACCTTTTATTTTAACATAGCTTGCCTCTTCAGAGCTCATTGCTCTTTTTTTATTCATATTCACTTTTTTATTATTAACAATTCGTATGTTTTTTTGATATTATTTCCATTTCTCTTTTTCCTATTCATTCCAATTCTTGTTTCACCCTGGCCCATTGTATATTGTATAGGAAGTTTAATTATTTGAAAAGTTTTATACCATTCTCTTATTGTTGGTGAATCATTATAAGATAAAATGAAGGGTCCATTATGTTTATATAAAATGTCTCTTAAAAGTTCAAGGTTGAAATTGTTATGATGAATAGGAAAATTTCTTTGTGGGTATAATCCTTTAAAAAGTGTACTGTCTTCACCTAAATAATATGGTGGATCACAATATAAAAAATCATTTTTAAAATTTGTGATTACTTCTTCAAATGATTTACAGTTAACTTCAATATTTTTTACATTAAAATCTCTTACTCTTTCAATTAATTTATTATATGTTTTTTTATTCGCATAAACACTTGACATCCAACCTAAAAAACCCGGGCCATAAGAAAGATTATGATTAAAATAATAATATGTGGCAAGCTTTAAAGGTGGAAGTAGTTTTTCACCTTTCCAATGTTTTCTTAATTCTTCTTTAATTATTTTATATGTATTTTTATCTGGCGATAATTCTTTTAATTCTAAATATAACTCATATGGATAATTAATTTGATAATTCCAATAATTAATCAATATATCAAAAATATCAAAGCCCAAACAATTGATTTTTAATTCTTTAGCAAATGCTATTTCGACAGAACCTCCACCAAAAAAAGGAGATACAACCCTTTTTATATTATTTGGAGTGTGTTCAATAATATAACCTACAGCCCAACTTTTACCACCTGCATATCTTAAAAGGGAACCAAGATATCTTTTATATTTTTTACTTTTACCACCTAACCTATAAAGAAAATCTTCTTTTAAGGTTGTCGGAAATAAATAATTATTTGAAAATTTCTCTTTTATATCAGATTCATTTTTCATCAAAAAATTCACCTATCCATTATTAGTATAATATTATTTTTATAAATTTCAAAAATTTTAACTTTAATCAATTTATTGTTTCAAACCCCTTCTTTTAATTTTCATTATTACTTTTCCAATAATAGAGATTTCTTAATCAAAGTAATCCTTTGAGAATTTAAATAAATATATCACTTTGCGATAACATATTTCCTTGAAAAAAATTTATAAGATGTTATAATTTTAAAACTAATTTATGAAACCATTAATTTAAGGAGGAATAGATTTTATGGCAATTATACAGGAAAAAGACAGAAAGATCATCAAAGAGAGATTTGATGAGAGCTTAAAAGATGAAGTTAAAATTTTATTTTTTAAGAAGAGTGGCGTGGGAGTTTGGACTCCAGATAGTAATGAAGATACAGAGTGTAAATATTGTAAAGAAGCAGAGGAAATTTATACAGAAATAGCATCTATTTCAAATTTAATTAAACTTGAAATTTATGAACTTGATAAAGATAAAGAAATTTTTGATAAATATGAAATAAATAGAATCCCAGCAGCAGTTTTAATTGGTAAGAATAAAGGTATAGTTAGATATATTGGAATACCAGCTGGTTATGAATTTACATCATTTATTGAAGATATTATTGATTTGTCAAGAGGAGAAATTGATTTTAAAGATGAAAATGTAAAAAAAATTGAAAATATAAAAGAAAAAATCCATATCCAAGTTTTTGTAACACCAACATGTCCATATTGTCCAAGATCAGTAAGAACAGCACACAAAATTGCCTTTTTAAATGAAAATATCACCGCAGATATGGTAGAAGCAACAGAGTTTCCAACTTTATCGGATAAATATAATGTTTATGCTGTTCCAAAAACAGTTATTAATGATAAAATTGAGTTTGAAGGTGCTATACCAGAAGATCAGTATGTTGATGAGGTATTAAAGGTAGTATCTAATTAATTCAGGAGGTTATTATGAGAACGACATATCAACCACATAAAAGAAGAAGAAGAAAAACTCATGGCTTTTTAAAAAAAATGAGTTCACCTGGTGGAAGAAATGTTATTAAAAGAAGAAGAGCAAAAGGTAGGAAGGTATTGATACCCAAATAATGGGTAAGTTATCTGAAAGACTTACTAAAAAAGAGATAGATGAACTGATGAGAGAAGGGATAAAAATTAGAGAAAAGAGTTTAACTTTTATATACAAGAAAAAAGAGAGTCTTAAAGTTGCATTTATTCCTGTTGGAACTAAAAAAGCAGTTGAGAGGAATAGATTGAAAAGAAAAGTTAGAGAGATATTTTTAAAATATCAGGATAGTTTTAAAAAAATTTGGATTGCTATAATTATTCCTCCATTTGTAATAAAGAGGGATAATTTAGTTATTTCAAAAGATTTTGAAAGATTTTTATGGAGACTTAAAAATGAAGAAGTTGATATTAATATCAATTAAATTTTATCAGAAGTTCATATCCCCAATATTTCCTCCATCATGTAGATACACACCAACTTGCTCTCAATACACACTTGAAGCAGTTGAAAAATATGGACCTATTAAAGGACTTTTTCTTGGGTTTAAAAGAATTTTAAGATGTAATCCATTTTTCCCAGGAGGAGAGGATCCTGTACCATAAGGAGGTAGGATGAAAAAAATATTAATTTTTTCTGTTTTATTATTTCTTTTTTTAGGTTTTACTTTAAGCTTAGGCGCTGAACTTGATTTAAAAATTACAACTGAACAAATTGAGAAACCTTCTCCTCAAAGTGAAGTAAAATTAAATTTAACTATTGAGAATCTTGGTGATGAAAAAAATAATTTAGTTATAAAATTACTTTCTCTATCAAATTATTCAGATTTTGGACCTTTTGATGCAAAAAATAATGAATTAAAAATTGATAAAATTTCAAAAAATGAAAAGATAAATCTTAGTATAGATTTATATGTAAAAGAGGAGTTAACTAAAGATGAATATGGATTTATTAGTCAAGTTAGTTATTCAATTGGAAATATTTTAAATCAATATTACACAACAATACCTCTAACATTCACAACAATGGGTGGTCAGTTGAGTTTCACATCTGCTCCAAATGTAAAAGTTGGCCTTGAAACTTTAATCGCTCTGTCATCAACAGTTAAAAATAATGGTACTACTGAAGTTAAAGATATAACTGTAAAATTAAAAGAAAACGAGTACTTTTCTGAATATATGGAAGGAAAAAATGTTTATCTTGAATCACTTGCTGAAGGAAAAAGTGCCACATTTACATTGAGAATTAAACCACATGATAGTGTAAAAGCTGGAACCTATGAAACATTTTTAATTTTAAGTTATAAAGATTCAAATGGAAAACAGTTTGTTTATGAACAACCAGCAACAATTACAATTACAGCAAGTTCTTTTACATATTTTATAAGAAGAATACTCGACTTTTTTTATGGAATAATTCCGAATTATGGTATTGCAATAATTCTTCTTACTCTTTTAATTAAATTAGTTCTTCTACCATTAACAATTCAACAACTAAAATCTATGAGTAAGACGCAAGCCTTAACACCAGAACTTAAGGAACTTCAGAAAAAATATAAAGATGATCCAAAGAAAGCACAGGAAGAACAGATGAAATTATACAAAAAATATGGAATTAACCCTGCAACTGGATGTTTAATATCCATTCTTCCTCTTCCAATTCTTCTTATTCTTTTCTCATCGTTAAATGGTTATGTAAAACTACTTGATCAACCTTTTTTATGGGTCAAAAATTTAGCTATTCCTGACCCAACATATATCATTCCAATCCTTGTTGCTGCTACAACTCTTTTACAGCAATATTTAACAACAGGTAAAGACCCTACATCCAAAATATTTATGTTTATGTTTCCAATACTTATTGGCTACTGGGCTTTGTCTTTTCAAACTGCAATCTCAATTTACTGGATATTTTATAGTATTTTTTCTACAATTGAATTTATTTTAGTTAACAGAAGATATGCTAAGGCATTAGAAGTAATAAAAAAATGAAAACAACTATTTTTAACATAAAACTTTCTGAAAAAGATACATCAAAAATAGTAAAAGGGATTTTAGGTTATATTTTTGAAAAACTTGAAGAGGATGTGAATTTTGAAATTAGAGAAAAAGATACTGAAGTTTATGTAAACATTATCCTCTCTTCAAAAGAGAAGCAGGCTCAATTTATAGGAAAACAGGGAAAAGTATTAGCAACATTACAATATTTACTAAACTCAATTTTACATAGAAATTTCAATGATGATAGATTGTTCATTATTGATATTGGTGGATATAAACAGAAGCAGATAGATTATTTGAAAAATCTTG
>JAAYUH010000154.1 GCA_012517755.1 bacterium
AAAATCGTTAGTAATTGAAAAAAAATTGATTGTTTTAGAAGCACTAATTGAACTAAAAAAATCAAAAAAAGAGAATATTTTTTCTACTTTGAAATATAAAATTAATAAGAGAAAACTAACGCAACCTTTAAATTATCCTACAGCAGGCTGTGTTTTTAAAAACGAAGGTGATAACAAAGCTGGTTATTTAATTGAAAAAGCGGGATGCAAGGGGTTAAGAGTTGGTGATGCAGAGGTCTCAACCATTCATGCCAACTTCATTTTTAATAGAGGAAATGCAACATTTAATGATGTTATCTCTCTAATGAAAATGGTGAGAGAAAGGGTTTATGAAAAATTTAAAATTAATCTTAATCCAGAGGTTGTAATAATGGGAGAAGTTGAAGAGGAGGTGCCATTTAAAATTTTGGAACCATGGTAAAAAAAATTATAATTATTCTCTTTTTAATTCTTTTAATTCTTTTTCCACCAATATTTCCTAAGAATTTGATAAAAGGAGAAAATAAAAATATAAAAGATTATTTTGGATTTGTTATCACATATTTTAATAAGGACATCGAAAGAACATCAATATGGGCTTATGAGGTTAAAGAATTTAATTTGAATGGTATTGTTCTAAAAAATATAAATTCAGAAAAGTCATATATCTTTAATAAAGATGGTGAATTGATTAAAGAGGGTGAAGTTATTGGTTTTCCAATTATCTATTTTAAAGAGGAGAGTATAAAAAATAGTTATGAAAGCATTAAAAACTATTTTTTATCATACATAAATATTTATGAAACAATTAAAGAACTTAATTTAACGCCATTTCTTGATAGTGAAAATGATTCAGTTTATCTTGAGAATGAGAAACTAAAAGTTATCTTAGGTAAAGAGAATTTCTCAAAAAGGGTTGATAATCTCAAGGTACTTTTAATAAAAGAGGATTTAACTGGTTTGCTTGATGCATCTTATGATAATATAATTATTTACAGGGGAAAATAATGGAAAAAATATTGAATGTTATTGAATTATCACCGAAGGATAAAATAATTTTTACATTAGGTAGATTTGATGATGGAGTAATAAATATTGTTGATAGATTTGAGATTGAAGATATAAATTATAAAAACAACAAAATTTTAAATGTTAGTGAATTTAAAGAGAGAATGGATAGAGAATTAATTAAGTTAGAAGAAACTTTTATCAATATTGATAACATACTTTCGATATATGATAGGCCAACTTTTTACAAAAAAAGATATGTCCTTTCAAGTAAAGAGGAGAGAAAAATTAAAGAGAGCGATATAGATAATATGATATCCTTAATAAGAAATTCTCTTGAAAAAGATGGTAAAGAGATAATTCAGATTTTTAACAGTGAATTTTATATTGATGATAAAAAAGTTGAAGTTCCAATTGGTGAAAAAGGAAAAAAATTCATCGCCATATTTAATGTTTTTGGTATTGAAAAAGATAAGATAAAAATTCTAAAATCGATTTTTAATAGGAAAAAAAATCCTCTTAAAGTTATCTATTTTTCACCACTTCTTTTGATAAATGGAATTAAAGATAGTTTTTCAAAAAATTTTGTAATTGATATTGAAAACACTTTCACCTATCTGATATTTGGTGTTGATAATATTCCAAATCAGGTTGAATATATTGAACTTGGTATAAAAGATATCATAAGAGATCTCTCCTTTATCCTTGAAATTCCACCAAGAGATGGAGAAGATTATCTTTTCAAAAAAGGTGCTCTTGATTATAAAATATTTTATGAAACTGATTATCCAATTTCAGTTGAAAAAAAAGTTGCTTCAATGAGAGTTATAGAGATATTTGAACTTATTGAGAAAAAAATGAAAAAATTACCATTCAGATTTTATCCTGATGAAATTGTAATTTGTGGTGAAGGTGCTAAAATAAAAAATATTAAAGAGTTCACCAAAGAGTATTTTGATTTACCAGCATCTATTGGAGAACCTTTTGAATATAAAAGTGATTTAAAATTAGATTCTTTAGATATTATACCAGCAATTGGTGCAATAAGGTCTTTTATTGATAAAGACAAAAAAGAATCTTTTTTTAATAAATTGATGAATATTTTTGAGAAAATTTTTGATTAAGGAGGATAAAAATGGGCAATGCCTATGATCCTTGGCAGGAAGTAAAGCCAGTAATAAAAGTCGTTGGAGTTGGGGGAGGAGGTACAAATGCTGTTAATAGAATGATAGAAAGAGATGTCAAAAATGTTGAATTTATTGCTATAAATACAGATGTTCAAGTTTTAAAATTATCAAAAGCGCATCGTCTTGTTCAGATTGGACCAAAAACAACAAAAGGTTTAGGAGCAGGTTCAGACCCTGAACTTGGTGTAAAAGCAGCTGAAGAAAGTAAAGATGCAATAAAAGATGCTCTTCTTGGTGCAGATTTAGTATTTATAACAGCAGGAATGGGTAAAGGAACTGGAACTGGTGCATCTCCAATTGTTGCAGATATTGCAAGAGAAATTGGAGCATTAACTATAGGAGTTGTAACAAAACCATTCAATTTTGAGGGTAGAAGAAGAGCGCAAATTGCAGAAGATGGAATTACTCTCTTAAAAGAGAAGGTTGATACCTTGATTGTTATCTCGAACAATCGACTTCTTGAAATAACTTCAGCAAAAACAAGCTTGCTTGATTCATTTATACTTGCAGATGAAGCTTTAAGACAGGGAGTTCAGGGAATTTCAGATTTACTCACACTACCTGGAATAATAAATGTTGACTTTATGGATGTTGCAAAAATTATGAGAGGTGCAGGTAATGCATGGCTTGGAATTGGTATGGGTTCTGGAGAAAAGAGAGCAGAAATTGCAGCTAAAAATGCAATAACAAGTCCATTACTTGAAATGTCTCTTTCTGGCGCAAAAGGTATAGTAACAAATATTTCAGGAAATAAAAATATTTCACTTCATGAGGTTGAGAAGGCGATGCAAATTATAAATCAGACAGCAGATACTGATGTTAACTCTATTTTTGGAGTTACGATAGATGAGGAACTTGGAGATCAAATTAAAATTGTTTTAATTGCAACCAGTTTCCAACCAAAATATGCAGCAGATAAACAACTTTATGATCTTGATAAA
>JAAYUH010000155.1 GCA_012517755.1 bacterium
GTTTCTGCTGCATATATACATATTTTAGAAAGTGGAAAGCAAGATGTAACTCTAAGGGTACTTGAGAGTATATCAAAATCATTTAATATCCCATTATCTTATTTTTTTGAAGATTTTGAAATTGAAGAAAGCAATTTGATTATTTTATCAAAAATTCCAATAAAAGCCAAAATTGATGAACAATTGAAATATACTGAAATTAATCTCGGTGAAATATTCTTAGAAGAAAAATATGTTAAAAAAGAGGCTTTTACAGTTCAATATAAAGGATTAGATATAGACAATTTTGAAGTTAAAAAAGATGATTTATTATTAGTAACAAAATTTGATAATTTAAAAAGCGGTGATAAGTTAATAACTATTATAAACAATTTTGTAAAATTTTGTACTTTATCAATAAACAGAGGAAATATTTTATTAATACCATCTGATTCTAATGAACTTTGTTATGTATATGATGATAAAAAAATGCAAGTTTTAAAAATTAATAAAATAATTAGAAGGAAAAATTTATCTTAAGAAATTCAGCGAATTTTGATATTGCTTGATATCTATGACTTATTTTATTCTTTTCTTTACTTTCTAATTCACCAACAGTTTTATTATATTCTGGAAGATAAAATATAGGATCATATCCAAAACCATTTTTACCTCTTTTTTCAAACCATATATAACCTTCAAGTGAACCTTCGAAAACCTCTTCATATAAATTGTCTTTATAAACAAGTACACATTTGAACCTTGCTTTCCTTTTTTCAAAGGGTTCATCTTTTAATAAATTTAATAATTTTTCTATATTTTTATCAAAATTTCCACTATTATTATAAAATCTCTTAGATAACACACCAGGTAGACCATTCAAACAGTTAACTTCTAAACCCGAGTCATCAGCTATGGTAGGAATTTTAGAAAATTCATATGCATTTCTTGCCTTTATAAGAGCATTTTCATAGAATGTTTTACCACTTTCTTCAGGAGGTCTGTAATCTTTCAAATCTTTTATAGAGATTATATCTAATTTTATATTCAATGAGCTTAATATATCTTTGAATTCATTTAATTTACCTATATTTTCAGTAGCTATAAACAATGTTTTTAAGTAACTCTTTTTCATAATCAATAATGCTACCAATTCCTTTCCATCCAATTTTAACCATTTTAAAAAGCTCCTCGACATTAAAATCTTTTTTTTCTGCGGTTCCTTGAATTTCAATAATTTTTTTATTTTCATTCATAACAACATTCATATCAACTTGTGCATCAAAATCTTCATTGAAATCTAAATCAAGTAAAATTTCATTATTCAAAATTCCAACACTTACTGCTCCTATAAAATTTTTTACTGGGAAGTATGGTAACTTACCGTTTCTATATAATTTTGCAAGAGCAATATACATTGATACAAATCCACCATTTATAGCAGCTGTTCTCGTTCCACCATCTGCTTGGAGAACATCTGTATCAATCCATATTGTTGTTCCTTGTAGTGCAGTAAGATCGACGCATCCCCTCAGTGCTCTTCCAATAAGTCTTTGAATTTCTTGAGATCTCCCTTCTATTCTTCCTTTATCAATATCTCTTATTGTTCTGGGATAAGTAGAACCTGGTAAAAGAGAGTATTCAGCTGATATCCAACCCTGATTTGTATTTTTTAAAAATGGAGGAACTTTTTCTTCTACCATTGCTGTACATAAAACTCTTGTATCTCCCATATTTATTAATGCTGAACCGTTTGGATATTTTAAAATGTCAATTTCTATTTTAAATTTTCTTAAATCTTCCAATCCTCTTTCATCTTTTCTTTTAATCAAATTAAATTCTCCTTTCTTTTAAAATTATATAAAGTTTTATTTTAACTATCAAATAACTAACTATATTTATATATAAAATGTGTTATCATATTATATGTTCTTATAACTTGACAATGAAGTTAATTTAAATAAAATTATTAGAGTTGAGTTAATAATATAGGAGGAATTATTTATGAAGTTGAAATCCTTTATATGGAGATTAATTTTTTTAGCACTAATAGTAGGTGTTGCAGGTTGGGCAATTAAAACAAAAACTCCTACTTTAGGACTTGATTTAAAGGGGGGAGTACATATTGTTCTTGAATGTGTTGATACAGAACAGGTAAAAGTAACTCCAGAACTTGTAGAAAGTACAAGGGCAGTTATCGAAAAAAGAATTAATGCCTCAGGTTTGTCTGAAGCGATTGTTCAAAAAGAAGGTGGTTTAAATTCAAGAAGAATTATAATTGATATTCCAGGACAACAGACACAAGATCCATCAAAAATTGAAGATTTAATTGGAAAAACTGCTTTACTTCAATTTAAATTAGAAGATGGTACTGTTATTTTAACAGGAGCCAATTTAAAAGATGTTAGAGTACAGTTAAATACTGATCCGAATACTCCTGGTCAGGCACTTATAGCATTTGAACTTGATCAAGAGGGTACTGAAAAATTTGCACAAGCAACAAAGGAAAACATCGATAAACAAATTGCAAGTTATCTTGATGAAGAACTATTAATGAATCCTACTGTGAAGAGTGAAATTACTGATGGTAAAGGTGTTATTGAAGGAGATTTTACAGTTGATCAAGCTTCAGAATATGTTGCTCTTTTAAAAGGTGGTTCACTTCCTTTGAAAGTTAATATCCTATCTTCTGAAATTATTGGTCCATCTCTTGGTGAAGATATGATAAGTATGAGTACAAAAGCTGCAATTATTGCTTTTATCTTAATTGTTTTATATATGATATTATATTATAGATTTATGGGGTTTCTTGCTTCGATAGCACTTACAATATTTGTAATCGTTGATTTAGGACTTCTCATTTTATTAAATGCGACCTTTTCTCTTCCTGCTATAGGTGGATTTGTTTTGACTCTTGGTATGGCAGTTGATGCAAATGTCATAATTTTTGAAAGAATAAAAGAAGAAATAAGAAGCGGAAAAACTCTAAAAACAAGTATAAGCCTCGGATTTACAAGAGCATTCAGAACTGTCTTAGATTCAAATATAACAGCTTTATCAGGTGCAATAGCAATTATATATTTTGGATTAGGTTTAATAAAAGGTTTTGGCATTACCTTGGCACTTGGTATATTTGTATCCTTCTTTTCAGCTATCTTCATTACAAGGTTATTAATAGATATTTTTGCTTTAACACCAATTGCAAAAAATGCAAAAATTTTTGGATATTAAAGGAGTACAAAGATGAAAAAGATAAATATTGAAAGTTGGCAGATAATACCAAAATCAAAAATCTATTTTTCAATATCACTTATTGTTATATTGATAGCAGTATTTGGAATAATTTTAAATTTAACAACTATAAAAACTCCTTTAAATTATGGTCTTGATTTTACTGGTGGAACAATACTCGATTTAAAATTTGAAAAAACACCA
>JAAYUH010000011.1 GCA_012517755.1 bacterium
CATTCCCGTGTAAACGGGAATCCAGTGTTTCCTTTTATTTGTCATTCCCATGAAAACTGGCATCCATTTTTTTCTTTTGTCATTCCCGTGAAAACGGGAATCCATTATTTCTTTTGTTTGTTATTCCATTTGATTTGGTATCCATTATTTCTTTTTGTCATTCCCGTGAAAACGGGAATCCAGTGTTCCTATCAATAATATCGATTCCTACTTCTACAAGAATAAGAGTTTGAATGACTTTTTCAGAGACCTCTACACTTCCAAAAGTTATAACTATTTATATAACTCCTGCAACTGGAAGAATTAGGTTTATTAGTCCAAGAGATTGGCGATAAAATTTATATCAATACAAGTTAATTTTTTTAAGTTTACAAAAACAGACAACCTACTTTTGTAAACTATCTTTAAAAATTTTCCAATATAATTTATCTACTTAAAAGATTTAAATGAACAAATAATACTATTTATATTGTTTACTATAATCCTAAACCTTTTCCGAAAGGATCCTCCCATTTCTCAAGAGCAACTTTCAATTCATGATATTCTTCTTTTGCTTCTGCAAGTGGTATTCCCTTCATCGTAGCTTCAATTGCCTGTCTAAAAGCTTTGCCTCCCGCAACCGGTCCTTCTGGATGTGCATGTATTCCTCCTCCTGAACCTATAATAACATCAAGTCCTAAATCTTTAATCACATTTGGAACCATAGATGGAGTTATTCCACCAGATGCCATTGGAAAAGTTGGTTTTATATGATAGAGAGGAAGTCTTAAATTATTAGCATTATTTATAAATTTATCCTGAAGAACACTCGCTTTACCATATGGTGCAGGTATAACAACAATATCTGCTCCTGCAAGTCTTGGAAGTTTCCCAAGAACGAGATGAGAACTAATACCATGAAACTCTGACATATAAAGAGCACCAGCAACATCCATATGAGCCAAAATAGGAACATTTATCTCTGGATCTTCAGCTATTTTTTGAAAAACTGCAAAACCAACTGCAAGATAATTTATCATTAAAGCGTTTGCTCCTAACTCAACTGCTCTTTTCGCATTTTCAAAAATTTTTGGTACATTATCAGTTATATTTACTGTATATAATGTATGTTCACCTTTAATTTCATAAACCTCTTTTTCTATCTCCATATATCTTTTTACTCTATCAAGTGCACTATTGAAACTTGCATCTGCAATTAATTCATCATCTTTTACAATGTCACAGCCACCTAATGCTGCTAATCTGAATAGTTCAGCCCCAACTTCAAGAGGATAACCTGTGCAGGGTTTTATCATATTATTAAGAAGTGGTCTTTTAGGAATATTTAATAATTTTCTAATTCCCTCAATTCCAAACTTAGGACCCTTAAATCCTTTAACAAACTTTTCAGGAAATCTTATATCAAGAAGTTTAATTCTTCCTCCCATTGAAATATTACCAACAACTGTTGTAAGAAGCATTGGAATCTGCTCACCAATATTTATTTCTGGAAATGCTATTTGAATAATATAATTTCTTGTCTGGATATCCTTTGGCACTTCAAATTCGTAATCAGGAATTTCGTAAACTCCAATAACCTTTGCTAAATGTCTTCTTTTAACCTCAGGTGTTTCGCCTGGTACAGGAACCCATGTTCCTGTACTCTGTTCAACTGCAAAAGCTGGAGCGAGTTTTGGCACAGGAATATCTTTTGGAAAAACTGCAAGATAGGTAGCAATTAAATAATCATCATAATCAATACCATCTGGTAAAGATATTGGTAATGATAAAGGATCTAAATTCATAAATTACCTCCTTTATTTTTTTTATGTTTTTTTAAAACTCTCTACCTCTTTGTTAAGATCAACATAAAATTTTTTTAGATTCTTATAAACAAGTTTATATTTTTCATACAAAAAATCATAAATTTTTTTGTTTTCTTCTTCAGGATAGAATGTTTTTTCAATTTTTGAAATCTTCTTTAAAGAAGAGAAATTTTCAAAATAGTTTAAACCAATAAAACCGATAAAAGCAGCACCAATTGCACCTCTTTCCTGAGGATAAGGAAGAACCTCAACTTTCTTATTAGTTATATCTGATATTATCTGCATCCATATATCTCCTTTAGCACCTCCACCTATTATCCTTAAATTAGGGATTTTAAAATTGAAACCTTTTTCAAGCATCTCAATTATCCATCTTATATTATACCCCACTCCTTCATAAACAGCTCTTAAAAGATTTTCTCTTTTATGATTTATACAGAGATTAATAAAACTTGATCTAACGTAACAATCATTTATTGGGGCTCTTTCGCCATAAAGCCAAGGTGTGAATATTAAAAAATCAGAACCAGCTGGAACTTTTTTGACCTCTTCGTCCATAAGAGCATATACATTTTTTATATTGGGATCCTGGCTCTCTTTCTCATAAAATTCATCCTTTATCCATCTTAAACACTCACCTGCAGTTTCTGTTTCAGCAAAAAGAAGTGAATAATCATAATCTGCAGATTGAATAGCAGCAATTCCAAATTTCCCAGTCGGATGTTTTTTTGTTATCGCACCAACCCAACCAGAAGTTCCGAGATAAACATGAGTATCTCCCTCTTCAAGTGCAAAAGAACCTACTGATGCGCATAAAGCATCTCCAGCACCTGCAATTACTGGTGTTTCCTCAAGAAGTCCACACTCTTCTGCTGCCTCTTTTTTTAATTTTCCAACTATATCAGTTGATTTGACAAGAGGTGGCAGTTTTTTTGTATCAAATCCAATATAATTAAATATCCATCTTAACCAATCTTTTTTCTTTAAATCTATTCCAAATGCTGAAGCATTTGATAATTCCATAACCATATTTCCAGTTGCCTTATAAATTAAATAACCGTCAACATCAAGAAAATAGATCATCTTTTCATAAATTTCCTTTTCATTATTTTTAATCCATAAGAGTTTTGGCATACCATCTTTTCCAGTTAATGGAGCCCCAGCAAGAAGAGCAAAAATTTTGGAATTAATAAATTTTTTCATCATCCAATCTGCTTCTTTTATTGCTCTACTATCTATCCAAATGATTGCATTGCTTAACTTTCCATTTTTATCAACTGGAACAATACCAAGCATTTGGGTTGAAAAAGTCATACCAATTATCTCTTCTTTTTTAATTCCACAGTTTTTTATCAAATTCTTTGTTGTTTTACAAACTGCATCCCACCAATCATCAGGGTTCTGCTCTGCATAATTTATTTGAGGATAATAAATAGGATATGATTCAATTGTACTGCCAATTGGAACACCATTTTTATCAACAAGCAAAGCCTTGTTGCAACTTGTTCCTACATCATAAGCAATAATATATTCTCCCATATTTCCTCCAAAAATAATTTTAAAAATGTTAAATTTAGGCCTGACCCTAACTTAACATTTTATGATAATTTTAGGCCTGATCCTTTTTTATCATGGCTGGGGAGGGTGGATTCGAACCACCGGTCGCGGATCCAAAGTCCGCTGCCTTACCTCTTGGCTACTCCCCAAATCAAATGATATTTTACTATTTTATTTGTTTAAGTCAATTAATTATAGTGAGGTCTCTGAAAAAATCATACATGCCATCATTCTACAAAAGCAGGAATCTATATTACAAATGTAAACACTGGATTCCCGTTTTCCCCGCTTTCGCGAGGATGGGAATGACAATAAACTGTCATTCCTGCAGAAGCAGGAATCTATATTATAGATGGGAATAATGGATTCCCGTTTTCACGGGAATGACAAAAGAATTGCAGGGAATAATAAATATATGAACTGAATTCCCGTTTACACGGGAATGACAAAATAGAGGAATTGGATTCCCGTTTTCCCTGCTTTCGCGAGGATGGGAATGACAAAAGAATTGCAAGGAATAATAAATATATAAACTGGATTCCCGTTTGCACGGG
>JAAYUH010000156.1 GCA_012517755.1 bacterium
ATTTTTTCAGAGACCTCTATTTAATAAAAAAAGAATTTATTAAATATCTATTTTATAGATACAAAATTGAATAATTTTGTGATTTATGCTTTATTAATATAAATTTCTCCGTCTTCGAAGGCGATTTTGTTACCTATAACTTCTCCAAAAATAAGTCTTTCTATTAACGCTTCTTCTTTAAGGTAGTTTATATATTTTTTTATTATTTCTAATTTTTCTTCAGGGAGAACAACTCCAAGCACAATTCTATCTGTTACTTCAAGACCAACATTCTTTCTTGTATTCTGAATAAAATGTAAAAATTCTCTAAGCCAGCCCTCTTTTTTAAGTTCTTCATCAATTGATAGGGAAAGGATTACTGTTATATCTTTATTGAAAGCAACTGAATAATTACCTTTTGGTTTTTTTTCAACAATTAAATCTTCAACTCTAATTTTTTCTTTGAAGTTATCAAAATTAACCTCAAATTCTTTCTCTTTTAAAAGCATTTTATAAATATAAAGACCTTCTTTTTCAAGTAAATCTTTTAAATTATTAATATATCTTCCAAATTTTTTGCCAAGAATATCTAAATTTGGTTTAAGATTTATTTCAACAAAATCATCTTCATTATCAATAAACTTAACATCCTTAATATTAAGTTCACCTTTTATTAAATCTATAAAATCTTCAATATTTTCTTTTTTGTTTGAATAAATATAAATAGTTTTTAATGGTTGTCTTATTTTTATGTTACTTTTTTTTCTTAAAGATCTGCCAAGTTCAACGATATCTCTGATGAATTCCATTCTTTTTTCAAGTTCTATATCAATTAAATCTGAATTAAATTTTGGATAATCTTCAAGATGTACACTTTCTTTAAAAATATTTGATTCTCCTTTTAATGATTGATAAATCTCTTCTGAGATAAATGGAGCAAAAGGTGAAATCAATTTCGAAAAATTTAGTAATACTTCATAAAGAGTTTGGTAAGCAGATATTTTATCATTATCCATCTCTCCTTTCCAGAATCTTTTTCTGTTTAACCTTATATACCAATTTGTTAGTTCATCAACAAATTTTTCCATCTCTCTTGTCGCATCAGTAATATCGTAATTGTCAAGTTTATTTGTTGAATAAATGATAAGAGAATTAACCCTTGATATTATCCATCTATCCATAATAGATCTTTGTTTATAATTAATATGTTCATATTTATCTGATTTAAATTCATCAATATTAGCATATAAAGTGAAGAAATTTACACTGCTTCTTAGAGGAATCAAAAAATTTTTTAAACTTACACTTACCGCATTTCTTGAAAATCTTCTTGGTATCCATGGAGGTGTAACTGTGAATAAGTACCATCTAATTGCATCAGCTCCTTCATTGTTTAGAACATCCCAAGGATCAATTATATTTCCTTTATGTTTACTCATCTTCTCGCCTTTTTCATCAAGAACAAGCTCAAGACATAAACAATTTTTAAAGGTTGGTGAATCAAAAAGTAGAGTTCCAAGGGTATGAAGTGTAAAAAACCACCCTCTTGTCTGGTCTATTGCTTCACAAATATAGTCAGCTGGGAATGATTCTTTAAATTTTTCTCTATTTTCAAAAGGATAGTGAAGTTGAGCATAAGGCATAGATCCAGAGTCAAGCCAAACATCAAGAACTTCCTTCTCTCTTATCATCTCTTTTCCACATTTCGGACATCTTAATTTTATTTCATCAATATATGGTCTATGTAAATCTAATCCTTCTTTGTAGTTTATTGCCTTCTCTTTTAACTCTTCTATACTTCCAATAACTTCAATATTTTCACAATTTTCACATTTCCATATTGGTAGTGGTGTGCCCCAGTATCTTTCTCTTGATATAGCCCAATCAACTAAAGTTTCAAGCCAGTTACCGAATCTTCCATTCTTTATATGTTCTGGATACCAATTAATCTTCTGATTATTTTTAATTAAATTCTCCTTAACATCTGTAGTTTTTATAAACCAGCTCGATTTTGAAAAATAAATTAGAGGAGTGTCACATCTCCAGCAATGTGGATAAGAGTGAAGATATTTTTCTTCTTTAAAAAGAAGCCCTCTTTCTTGTAAATTTTTTATGATATATTTATCTGCTTCTTTAAACCATTTTCCTTTTATGAAACCAGTATCAGGAGAAAAATAGCCATCTTCATTAACAAGTTGGACCACTGGAAGATCTAACTTTTTACCAAGCTCAAGGTCATCAGCTCCATAACCAGGGGCAATATGAACAATTCCTGTACCTTCTTCTAAACTTACAAAATCTCCATGAGTTACAAAGTGGACTTTTTTATTAACTTTTACAAAATCAAAAAGAGGTTGATAATCTAAATCTATCAATTTTTCTCCTTTAAACTTTTCAACTATTTCGTAATCTTTGTCCTTAAAAATCTCTTTTGCTCTCTCCTCATTTAAAATAAGATATTCATCATTAAATTTAATTTTTATATAATTAAAATCCTTGTTTACAGCAAGAAGTAAATTTGATGGAAGAGTCCAAGGTGTTGTTGTCCAAACAAGAAAATATGTATTTTCTAAATTTTTAATTTTAAATTTTATATAGATACTTGGATCATAAACATCTTTATAACCTTGAGCAACTTCATGAGATGAAAGTGTTGTTCCACATCTTGGACAATATGGTACAGTTTTATATCCTTTATAGATTAGCCCCTTTTTATATATCTCTTTTATTATCCAGAAGATGGTTTCAATATATTCATTTACATAAGTTATATATGGATTTTCCATATCAAGCCAGAAAGCGATTCTTTCAGTCATAATCTCCCACTCTTTTTTATATGTGAAGACGCTTTCTTTACATTTTTTTATAAAATTCTCTATTCCATATTTCTCAATATCTTTTTTATTTTTGAGACCTAAAGATTTTTCAACTTCAATTTCAACAGGAAGTCCATGCGTATCCCATCCTCCCTTTCTTTCAACAAGATAACCTTTCATAGTTTTATATCTACATATAGCATCTTTAAAAATTCTTGCTAAAACATGATGAACTCCAGGTTTTCCATTTGCAGTTGGTGGCCCTTCATAAAATATGAATTTCTCTCTATCTTTTCTTATATCTATACTTTTTTCAAAAATATTATTTTCTTTCCAGAAATTTAAAATTTCTTCCTCTTTTTTTGGTATATCAACATTTGTTTCAAATCTTTTAAAAGCCATAATTAATCCTTCCTGAAAAAAATATAGATTATTATAACATATTTATTAGATAATTTTGAGATTGCTGGGAAACCCTCTATTTTTTCATTCCCGTCCTCGCAAAAGCGGGGAAAATGTTAACCCAGTACATCTATTTTGTTATTCAAATGTAAACGCTTCTTTATTGTCATTCCCGTGTAAACGGGAATCCAGTTTCTCTATTCTGTCGTTCACCTGTAAACGGGAATCCAGTATTTTTACTTTCTCATTCTTGTGTAAATGTATCCATTTTGTCATTCCCGTGTAAACGGGAATCCAGTATTTCAATCTGCAATATAGATTTCTGCTTCTCCAAAAATGAGAATTTGAATGACTTTTTCAAAGACCTCAATTTTATCTATTTGACAAAACTCTTTATTTTAATATAATTATTTTAATTTAATGAAAGTAGATGAAGTAGCAAAATTAATTGACGGAATTATTCTTTCTGGAAAAAATCTTTTAGATAAAATAGATGTAAAAACTGCATTTGCTGCAGATTTGATGAGTGATGTTCTCGCTTATGTTGAATCAGATAACAATGATGTAATATTGATAACAGGTATAACTAATCCTCAAATTGTTAGAACAGCTGAAATGCTTGATATTCCAGTTATAATCGTTGCAAGGGGGAAAACAGTTCCTAAGGAGACAATAAATCTTGCTGATGAAAAGGGAATTATAATAATTAGTACAAAAAATATTGTTTTCACAACCTCTGGAATCTTATATACAAATGGAATAAAACCTGCAAAAATAAAACCTCGTGGAGAATCAACCTCTTCTTGTTGAATCTTTTAAAATAATTGGAAAAGATTATGAGAATGGTGGAGAAGCATCTTCCAAAATTAAGTCAATTTTAAAAAAATTAGGAATTTCACCAGAAATAATAAAAAAGGTATCAATTTGCGCTTATGAATCTGAAATGAATATTGTTATCTATGCTTTTGAAGGTGAAATAACTTTAAATGTTTATAGAGATAGAATTAAAGTTGTGGCAAAAGATATTGGACCTGGAATAGAGGATTTAGAATTAGCGATGAAAGAAGGTTATTCAACTGCACCACCTGAAGCAATTGAACTTGGATTTGGTGCAGGGATGGGCTTACCAAATATTAAAAATAATAGTGATAGAATGAAAATAGAAACTGAAATAGGTAAAGGGACAATATTAACATTTGAGGTAGATTTAAATGAAAAAAGATGAAAATTATATAAACTCAATTAGAACAATAAGAGAGAAATGCATAGGTTGTACACATTGTTTAAGGATGTGTCCTACTGAAGCAATAAGAGTTAGAAATAGAAAAATGGAACTTTATGATTTGAAATGTATAGATTGTGGTGAATGCTTTAAAGTTTGTCCAACAGGTTCTATATACAGTTTTTATGATAATATAGAAGTTATCAAAAATTTTGATTATAATATATTAATTGTTCCAAACATTCTCCCTTCTATTAATTTTGGATTGTTATCATATGAAGATGTTATTAAAAGATTATTCTCTTTTGGTTTTAATGAAATATGGGAGGAGGGAATTGGTAATGAAGCATATTTAATTGCTTTAAAAAAAATATTAAAAGAAAAAAAAGATACTATAAAACCAATTATAACAACCTCTTGCCCTGCAATTGTAAGATTGTTACAGGTGAATTTTCCTCTATTAATTAATAATCTCACAGTAATAAATCTGCCTCTTGATATCCTTGGCAACTATATAAAAGAAAAAAGAAAAAATATAAAGATTTTTGGTTTATTTTATTTATCTACATACCCTTGTAAAGTAACTGCTTTGAAAAATCCATTAGGATTAAAATCTTCACCATTTAATGGTGTATTTTCACTTTCTGATATCTATAAAAAGGTATTGATTGAAAAAAACGAGGGTTCAGGAGAATTTTTTAAATCTGGTAAAGTTGGTGTAAGTTCTGGAAGAAGAGGAGGAGAAGAGAATTTCCTTGAAGACTTTAAAGTGATTTCAATAGATGGAATTTGGAATATAAAAAAATTTTTTGATGAGATGGAAGAGGAAAAAATTCCATATTTTGATTATATAGATGCAAAAGCATGTTCTTTAGGATGTGTTGGGGGTGTTTTTTTAAAAAATCAAAATTTTTTATTAAATTTTTATAACCAGAGAGAAGAAGAAAAAAGAAGAAAATCTTTAATGTCAGATATTATTGAAAATGATATTGATGAATTTTTGAAAGATGAAAACCTATTATTAACTGAAAAGATAAACCCAAGACCTCAATATTTTCTATCAGAAAATATGGATATAGCAGCAAAAATATTTCAAGAAGTAAACACTATTTATGATTTACTACCAAAACTTGATTGTGGTTCCTGCGGAGCCCCATCTTGTAGATCTTTTGCTGAAGATGTTGTTTTAAACAAAATAAAATTAACTGAATGCAAATTTATTGAAGAAAAAAATTTATGAGACAAAGGTGTCAGGCACCAAAGTCTCATTTTTTTTAGATTTTATAATATAATATGAAGTTATACAAAATTATTAAAAACTCTTTATTATGTCATTCCCAAGTAAATATTCCTATTTTGTCATTCCCGTGAAAACTCTTTTTTTGTCATTCCCGTGAAAACGGGAATCCAGTTTTTCCATCAATAATATATATCCATGCTTCCGCAAGAATAACAGTGTTTATTGTCATTC
>JAAYUH010000157.1 GCA_012517755.1 bacterium
AGTAAATCAACATCTTTTGTACCACAAATTCATAACCAGACCTTTCCTTATAGAGTTATAGATTTTGTTCTAATGGGTAGAAACCCTTATATAAGTGACTATTCTATTCCAAAAGAAGAAGATATTGAAATTGCAAACAAAGTTTTAGAGGAGATGGGTTTATATTATTTAAAAGACAGACCTTATACAGATATAAGTGGTGGAGAATTAAGGTTAGTTTTGATTGCAAGAGGAATTGTTCAAAATACTGAGATTTTACTCCTTGATGAACCAACTGCATTCCTTGATTTTAAAAATCAACTGATAGTTCTTGAAACAATTAAAGAGTTAAAGGAGAAAAAGAAACTCACAGTTATTATGACACTACACAATCCAAATGAAGCATATAAATATTCAGACAAAATTCTTCTTATTAAAAAGGGTGAAGTAATATCTTATGGTAAACCAATAGATGTGATAAATGACGAAAATTTAAAAAAAGTTTATTCTGTAGATGTTGAGATAGTTAGATATAATGGCGAAACAATTATCTACGCAAAAAAGTAAAAAGCCTTTTTATCTAACTATATTTTTTTTGATAATTTTAAATATTTTAATTTTTTTATTCTCACTCTCATTCGGAAGATACAATATCCCTTTTTTTACAACCTTTAAAGTTATTTTAAACAAAATTTTTAATTTGAATATGAATTTAGATGCAAATTTAGAGATTGTTATTTTTAATATAAGATTACCAAGAATAATTGTTGTTATGTTTGTTGGTTCTGTTTTATCTCAATGTGGTGTCTCTTTTCAAGGTATTTTTAATAACCCTTTAGTTTCTCCTTATATATTAGGAATTTCTGGTGGCGCAGGTTTTGGGGCAGCATTAGGTATCTTATATTTTAATAACTTTTTTTATGTTTCACTTTTATCTTTTTTATTTTCTATCATTTCTGTACTACTAACAATTTTTGTTTCAAAGACAGGAAAAAGCGCATCATCTATAAATTTGGTTCTATCTGGTTTTATAATTGGGAATCTTTTTACATCTCTTTTATCACTTTTAAAATATTATGCCGACCCATTTTCTAAACTTCCAACTATTGATTTTTGGTTGATGGGTTCTTTTAATTCAATTACAAAAAAAGAGATGATTTTCACTTTGCCAATTTTTATAATTGGAACAATTTTATTGATATTACTTAGATGGAAGTTGAATATTTTATCATTAGGTGATGATGAGGCTATTGTTCTTGGAGAAAATCCAAAATTGCTTAAATTAATAATAATATCTATATGTTCTTTGTTAACTGCAATATCAGTTTCAATTAGTGGAATGATTGGATGGGTTGGACTTGCTGTTCCACATATTGTAAGATTTATTTTTGGACCAGATTATAGATACTTATTACCACTTTCAGCATTGTTTGGTTCAATATATCTTCTTTTGATCGATAATATTTCAAGAACATTGACAACTTCTGAAATTCCAGTTGGAATTCTCACTGCAATTATTGGAACTCCAATTTTTATTTATGTTTTAAGAAGAGCCTCTAAATAAATTACAAATCCTATCAAGTATTATTGAACAAGCAGATCTAACTGTAAGATGGTTATATTCATTATCCTCTGGAAAACCTAAAATTGGTTCAAGTATATAATCATACTTTACTTTTTCTTTTACAATTCCCCAACCTGTTCCAAATAAAATAATGACCGGGGATTTTAATATAATTGATTTTAAAAAATCATAATTTATAGTGCTTTCAGATTTTTTTGCACTTGTCAAAATAATTTTTGGCTCTATTTTTTCAATATTCTTTATATCTTCTACTACCTCATTCAAATTTTTCTTAATTTTAACTAATTTTAATGCCTCTTTTCTATCTTCATTATAAAAACTCCCCCTATCTTCTGTCCAGAATTTAATAACTCTTTTAATTGTGTCTCTTTGATTTTTAAATGGATGAACAATATAAAAATTCTTCACACCAAATGTTTTTGATGCTCTGCTAATATCAACAACATCATAAGGTACAATAGATGAGGTTATATTTTTTTTATTTTTATCGAAAACTGGATAATGAATTAAAGCCACATATATTTTCATCTTTTAAGAATTTTTTCAATGTTTTCAATTAACTCTTTTTCTATTTCAATTAGTAACTTTTTTTCTTCTTCATTGAAATCTCTTTTCAACAACAAATCTGGTCTTAAAAGAAGAGTTCTTTTTAAACTCTCTTTTTTTCTATACAATTTTACTTTTTCATGATCACCTGATAGAAGAACATCAGGTACTTCTAACCCTTCATATTCATTAGGTCTTGTATATTGTGGATATTCAACTAAATTTTCCGAAAAGGTTTCTAAATTAACTGCCTCTTCTTTTTTTAAAAATCCAGGAATAAATCTTGAAATGGAATCAATTAATATTAATGCAGGAATTTCTCCTCCTTGAGTAATAAAGTCACCAACAGAAATCTCCTCATCAATGAAATTTTTTATCCTCTCATCACATCCTTCATAATGAGCACAAATCAAAGTAATAGTTTCATATTTTGACAATTCTTTAGCTAAATTTTGATCATATTTTATTCCAGATGGTGAGAGTAAAATAATATGATTATTATTTGAAATTTCTTTTGCTTTTTCAATTGCTTTTTTTAATACTGGAAACATAAATACCATCCCAGGTCCACCACCATAAGTATAGTCATCAACTTTTTTATGTTTATCTAATGAAAAATCTCTTAGATTAATCAATTCATAATTTATAAGACCTTTTTCAATATTTTTTTTTGGTAATCCTGTCTCAAAATATATCTTAAAAATTTCTGGGAAAATTGTTATAATTATAAATTTCATTTTTTACAAATTATGAACAACTATCTTTTTTTCTTTTAAATTTATCTCTTTGATAAATTCTTTAATAAATGGAATCATAATTTCTTCATCATTTGAAATTACAATTAAATCATTTGCTTTTGGATTTTCAACATATTTTATAACTTTACCTAAAAAATTCCCATTTGAATCATACACATCTAAATCAATCAATTGAAAAATATAATATTCATCTTCCTTTAATGTTTTCAACTCCTCTTCAGGTATTACAAGAAACTTACCAACATAATTTTCAATATTTTCATTTAAATTATCATCAAATTTTATGATAATATTATCATTTTTTTCAATTACTTCTTTTACATTTATAATTTCAGGTTCTTCATCCCCTTTTTGAATATAAATTTTTTTAATATTTTTGAACCTACTTTTATTATCACTTATTTTTTTTACATTAAAAGAATTTGAAACCCCCCATATTGATACAATCTCCCCTATTGTTATCCACTTACTCATTCTTTATTTCTATAATTTTACTATCTTTTAAGGTTATCTCTGCTTTTTCTAATTTTTTGAAGAAATCATCTCCTTCTTTAAAATCTACAAAACTATCTACATAACCATGTAAATAAATTTCTCCCTCTTTTAAATTTTTAATATTCTCTCTTTCACGAATCAAGCTCTCTCTAATTCTCTCTTCCTCCTCTTTTTGTTCTTTTAATCTACCTCTAATGGCTTGAAGGTAATTAGGTTCAAGAGATGGTGCAGTTAAAAGAAATTTTTTCTCCTCGGAATTAATTTCATTCAATCTTTTCTCTGATAAATCAATTAGTTTATTGAATTTCTCAATTAAATCTTTCTTTAAAGCCTCTGTTACGATAGATTTAATTAAAACTTGTCTTTTAATTAACACTTTTTATTAAGAAAGAATAGATACTATAGTATTTTTACCAGATTTTCTTGAAATTGCCTGAACAATTGTTCTTATCGATTCAGCTGTTTTACCCTGTTTTCCAATTACTTTACCAATGTCTTCAGGACTAACTCTTACTTCATAAATAAGCGTTGATGTTCCTTCAATTCTTTTAACCTGAACTTTTTCAGGATAATCAACAATAGTTTTTACAAGCTTTTCTAAAACATCTGTTGCATTTGTTAAATCTGCCATAACTACCTCCCTTTAGAATAATGAATCTGAATTCCCCGGGATTAGCCCGGGGATTTAATTACTCTATCTCTCTTTATTTAAGAGAGAATATTAACCATAGCGTTCTTACCTGTTTTACTTGCAGCTGCTCTTACAAGTGTACGAAGAGCATTTGCAGTTCTACCCTGTTTCCCAATAACCTTTCCAATGTCATCTGAACTAACCTTTACCTCATAAACAACTGCTTGTTCACCCTCAACTGCCTGGACTTTTACATCCTCTGGATGATCAACCAAAGCCTTCACGATCTCTTCAAGCAAATCCTTCATTGTGTTACCTCCTTACTTTTTAACTTATTAATTAAGTTTTTAACTGATTCTGTTGGTTGAGCACCATTTCTCAACCAGTACTCCAAGCGCTCCATATCAACACTTAAATTTTCCTTTTCGGAGCGTGGGTTGTAATAGCCCAAACTTTCTATATATGAACTTTTGGGCTGTTTTCTACCGTCAATAACAATTAATCTAAAACTGGGTTCTTTCTTTTTTCCCATTCTTCTTAACTTAATCTTAACCAACCTTTTCACCTCCAAAGGAAACAGGTTATTTTAAATTTTATCCTAATTATTTTTTTTGTCAATAATATATGTTGAAGTTATTTAGAAAGTAACTCAAATACTTATTTCTACGGAAGCAGGAGTCTATATTCTTTATGGAAATACTGGATTATCGTTTTCACGGGAATCACAAAATAGACTGAATGGATTCCAGTTTTCACGGGAATGACAAGATAATCTATGAATAACAAAAGAGAAATACTGGATTCCCGTTTTCACGGGAATGACAAATTAGGAATCTTTTCAGTAATCTCATATAAATTCATAATATATTGGAAAACTTTAAAATAGTTTACAAAATAGACAGCCTATTTTTGTAAACTAAGTAGAGATATCTAAAGCATTAAAAAATATCAAATTATTGTTAGTAGTTTAATAAAAATATGTTATTGCAAAACCTGA
>JAAYUH010000158.1 GCA_012517755.1 bacterium
AAAGATTTGGAATAAGTTTATAATCAATATTTTCTGGAATAGTTATTTTTTCATACCTTTTTAAATTCTCTAAATTTTTTTGATATCTTTTAATGTAACCAAAATATCTTGCCTCTATCATAACCTCAAACAGCACATCATTATCATATTTTGATACTTCTGGGAAAAATTTCTTCAATTTTTCTATTGAAAAGCTTGGTCTTTTTAATAGATCAAAAATTGTATATGGAGTATTTATGGTATCCTCTTCTATTGATTTTAATATTTCATTATTTTCATAAGATGGGTTTATTTTTTTATTAATAAGGATATTTATAAGTTCATTTATCTTCTCTTTTTTTTCAATAACTTTTTTATATTTTTCATAACTTACTATTCCTATTTCATAAGAAATAGGAGTTAATCTAATATCTGCATTATCCTGTCTCAATAAAATTCTATTTTCAACATGTGATGGAGTTATTCTATATGGTTCATCTATACCTTTTTTTATCAGATCATCTATCATTACACCTATATAACTATCCTCTCTTTTTAAGATAAGTAATTTTTTATTATTTGCATATAGGGCTGCATTTATCCCTGCTAAAATTCCCTGACCAGCTGCTTCGTCATATCCAGTTGTCCCATTTATCTGACCTGCAAGAAAAAGATTTTCAAATTTATTGGTTTGAAGAGTTGGTAAAAGTTCTAAAGGATCAATAAGATCATATGCAATTGCATAACCAGGTCTTATCATCTTTATATTTTCAAAACCAGGGATAGTTTTCAATATTTCAATCTGATATTCCATAGGAACGCTCATATACATTCCCTGTATATATGTCTCATCTGTATTAAAACCCTCTTTTTCAAGGAAAAAAGAGTGCTCTATTCTATCTGGAAACCATCTTACTTTCTCTTCAATTGATGGACAGGTTCTTGGTCCAATCTTAACCATTAAGCCCATAACAGATGGAGCATATTCAAGATATTTTCTTGTCGTTTCAATTGTCTCTATATTTGTTGATCCTTTATAAGATGGAATTTGATTTTCCCATACCTTTGGTTTTGTATCAAATGATAAAGAGATAGGAACTTTTTCGCCCTCATCTATTTCAAATTTACTTAAATCAATTGATTTAATATCTATTCTTGGTGTTGTACCAGTATTAAACCTCTTTATATTGAATCCTAACTCTTTCAAAGAGTTGGCAAGCCCAACTGATGGAAGTTCCCCCCACCTTCCAGCTTCTATCATCTCTTTTCCTATATGAACAACTCCTCTTAAAAATGTACCTGGTGTCAAAACAATTGATTTAGCATTATAAGTTTCTCCTGTTTTTGTTTTTAAACCAATCACTCTATCTTTTTCAATGATTAACTCTTCAACAAGACCCTGCCTCAGATAGAGATTTTTTTCTTTTTCAAGAATTTTTCTCATCTCCTCTCTATATCTATATTTATCTATCTGAACTCTTGTAGACCAAACAGAGGGACCCTTGGTTGTGTTTAGAAGTTTTATCTGAGTTAGTGCTCTTTCAGCGTTTTTTGCAATTTCACCACCAAGAGCATCAACTTCTCTTACAACTTGAGCCTTACCGACTCCACCAACAGCTGGATTACAGGGAGGGTGTGCAATAAATTCAATTGAAATTGTAAGTAGAAGAGTTTTTGCTCCTATTCTACTTGAAGCGAGTGCTGCTTCACAACCAGCATGACCTGCACCAACTACTATTACATCAAAAAATTCCATAGGAATTAAATTATACCATACTTTATTGATATAATTTAAAGAATGGATAGCAAAAATTTTAGATATTTATTAATTTTTATTGGTATTGTTTCTCTTTCTTTTGCAGCAATATTTATAAGAATGTCAAATTCTGAACCACTTGCAATAGCAACATTCAGAATGGGAATTAGTTCAATAATCTTGTTACCTTTTTTTCTTATTAAAAAGGATAAAAATATCTCTAAAAAAGATATAAAAATATTTATATTCTCTGGCCTTTTTCTTGCTTTACATTTTTATACCTGGATTACCTCTTTAAGATTTACTTCAATAATGAGTTCTACAGTACTTGTTACAACAAATCCAATTTTTGTCTCTATCTTTTCATATTTTTTATTCAAGAAAAAGATAAAGAAGAGAACTTTTTTAGCAATCATTTTATCAATTATCGGTATTGTTCTTATGTCATATGGTTTTTCATTTTCAACAAATCTTAAGGGTAATTTGCTTGCTCTTTTTGGTGCTTTATTTGCCTCTTTGTATATTATTTCAGATTATTACTTAAGAAAAAAATACGATTTAATTGATATAGTATTTCCTGTTTATTTGGTTAGTTTTTTAATTTTATTATCTCTATCTTTGTCTTTAAATATAAAGTTATATCCACTTCCTTTAAAAGAATATTTTCTTTTCTTTCTTATAGCTTTGATTCCTCAAGTTATTGGTCATTCTATTATAAACTACTCTTTAAAATTTTTTTCTCCTGTCTTTATAAGTTTAGCAATACTTGGGGAACCTCTTGGAGCTACTATCTTTGGCATAATTTTTTTTAAAGAGATACCAAAAGTCTTAGAAATTATAGGTGGACTTTTTATAATAACGGGAATAGTAATATCTGATAAGGATTAAAATTTAAACTACGCTTTAAAGGAGTTTTACAAAAATCATTTCGGGATTGCTGAAAAACCTTCTATTTTGTCACTCCCGTCCCTGCGAAACCTGTCCTCGTGAAAACGGGGAGCTGGGAAAACGGGAATCTGCTACCACTATTTTGTCATTCTCGTGTAAACGGGAATCCAATCTTTCTATTCCATCAATCACTGGAAATCCGTTATTTTGTCATTCTCGTGTAAACACTTCTTTATTGTCATTCCCATGAAAATGGGAATCCAGTATTTCTGTTGATAATATTGATTCCTGTTTCCGCAAGAATGATGGTTTGGATGACTTTTCCAGAGACCTTAGAATTAGTGACTTGATTTTAAAAGGATTTAAAATGGATTCCCAATCAAGTTGGGAATGACAGAAGAAAGAAGAAGTTAAAGGAATGATGGTTTTGATAATTTTTTAAGAGATCTTGTTTCCTTTATTTTAAATTTATCAAAAATTGCAATAAGGAAAAAAATAGATACCTTTTATTAAAATAGTAAGCATTGTTTTTTTAGAAATTTTTTATTATTAAAACATTTTAGATGAAGAAAGGGGTTCTAAATTAAAAATTTCTGATATTAATTTGAGTTCATCCTGATAATCTCCTTGAACAAAAATATGGTGGTTTCCTAATGGTCTTTTTAAAAAATATTCTGAGTTTTTGTTTGTTTTTAGTAAAATTTGAGTTCTGCACATATTATCATCTTTC
>JAAYUH010000159.1 GCA_012517755.1 bacterium
AATAGTTTTCCAAAAAGAGTTTTATACTAATGATGATTTAATTATTTCAAGAGGTTTAGATGATAGAGTTGGAGTTTATATTTTAACAAAAATTCTTGACTATTTTAAAGAAAAAAAACCATATAATAACATAATATTAGCATTTACAGTTGAAGAAGAGATAGGTCTTAGAGGTGCTTCAGTTTTAGCAAACAATTTCAATCCAGATTTTGTTATTGCTATAGATTCTATGTCTTCTACAGATATCTATAACACTCCATCTATTTATAAAAATTCTATTAATTTAGGATTTGGACCAGTGATAAGAAAAGTTGATGCAAGAATGATTGTAAATGAAGATGTTTTTGATTTTGTAAAAAATATAGCAAATAAATCTAAAATTCCTTATCAAATAGGAGTAAGTGGTGGTTCAACAGATGCAAGTATTATAGAAATATCTAATAAAGGATATAAGTCAGTTCCTTTATGTGTTCCAATTAGATATACACATTCAACTGTTGAAATTTGTTCTATAAAAGATATTGAAAATTTAATTTCTCTGAGCATAGAAATAATACAAAATAAATTAGAACTTTTATGATCAATGAAGAATATGTTAATGAAATTTTTAATATATATAAAGATATAAAAGATAAAATTGAAAAAAGATTAAAAGAGTTTAAAGATTTATGGAATAGAGGTAATCACGAAGAGTTACTTGATGAGTTAATTTTTTGTATTTTAACTCCACAATCAAAAGCAAAAATATGTTTTCAAGCTACACTTAATTTCAAAAATATTAATTATAATTCTGATGATATTTTGAATTGTTTAAAAGGAGTGAGATTTAAATATAAAAAAAGTGATTATATAAAAAATATTTTAAAAATTTTTAATGAAAAAGGTTCTTTAAAAAATAAAATTCAGAGTTTCAGTTCAATTTTTGATTTAAGAGAGTGGCTTGTTAAAAATATAAAAGGATTAGGATATAAAGAGGCTTCACATTTTTTAAGAAATATTGGTTTTGGTGAAAATTTAGCAATTCTTGACAGACATATTTTGAAAAATCTATATAGAATTGGTATAATTGAAAATATACCTTCTTCTTTATCTAAAAAAAGTTATCTTGATATTGAAAATAGAATGAGAGTGTTTGCAAAAGAAATTAATATACCTTTAGAACATTTAGATTTTGTTCTTTGGTATAAAGAGACAGGAGAAGTTTTTAAATGAAAAAAGAAGAATCAACAATTGATAAATTAAAAAAAAGTTTAAAGGAAAAAGGAATAAGTCCTTCTATCCAAAGATTAAAAGTATATGAATATATGCTATTACATAGAAATCATCCATCTGTTGATATGATATATGAAGGTATTAAAGATGAAATACCCACTTTATCTAAAACAACTGTTTATAATATATTGAAACTTTTTATTAAGAAAAATTTAGTTAAGGCAATAACAATAGAGGGAAATGAATTAAGATACGATGCGTATACAAAACCACATATCCATTTTAAATGCATAAAATGTGGTAATATTTATGATTTTGAAATAGATGATGAAATTTATAACAAAAAAGAGATAGATGGAAATAAAATTCTTGAATGTAATATTTATCTATCAGGAATTTGTAAAAATTGCTTGAAAAATAATAAAAATTTAATATAATATAATTATTACAATTTTGTTTTAATTATAGGAGGTTATATGATGGATTTAAATGTTTTATTTCAGTCAGGTGACTGGAAGGGTGAAAAGCATGTTCCCTATATAGAAGTTGAAGGGGAATTAAAAAAGGGCGAACTATTTAATGTTAATGTGATGGTTGGAAAAGAGATACCACATCCAAATACAACTGAACATCATATAAGATGGATTTCATTATATTTTCATCCAGAAGGAGAAAAATTTCCATATGAAATTGGAAAAGTTGATTTTAATTCCCATGGAGAATCTACTCAAGGTCCAAATACAAGTACAATATATACTCATCCAAAAGTTATTTTTACAATGAAAACTGAAAAAAGTGGTAAACTTATTGCTTTTTCATATTGTAACATACATGGTTTATGGAGTAATTCTATAGATATTAAATTATAATTTAAGAGGATAAAAAAATGAAAAAGATGACTGAAAAGTTTTTAAATGAGGCTTTTGCTGGAGAATCAATGGCACATATGAAATATCAAATCTTTAGTGAAATCGCTGAAAAGGAAGGTTTTTCAAACATTGCAAGACTTTTTAAAGCTATTTCTTATGCTGAACAGGTGCATGCTACAAATCATTTTAGAAACCTTGGGAATATAGGAAAAACAAGTGAAAATTTACAGAGTGGTATAGATGGAGAAACATTTGAAGTGGAGGAGATGTATCCTGTTTATAATAATATAGCAAAATTACAGGGAGAAAAAGGTGCAGAAATATCAACACATTATGCACTTGAGGCTGAAAAAATTCATTCTGAATTGTATAAAATGGCAAAGGATTTAGCAGAAAAAAATAAAGATATTGAGAAAGTAGATATTTATATTTGTCCTGTATGTGGTTTTACACACATAGGTGAACCTCCTGATAAATGTCCAGTATGCGGTGCACCAAAAGATAAATTTAAAAAATTTTAAAATATAAAAGGAGACAATATGGATTTAACAGTTTTATTTAAAATAAGTTATGGACTATATATTATAAGTTCATTTAAAGATGATAAATATAATGGTCAAATTGCAAATACTGTTTTTCAGGTAACATCAGAACCTCCAAGAGTAGCTGTATGCATTAATAAAAATAACTTAACCCATGAATTTATTGAAAGTAGTAAAATTTTTACTGTTTCAATTTTATCAAAAGAAACACCAATGACTTTAATAGGACAATTTGGTTTTAAATCAGGAAGAGATATTGATAAATATCAAGGAGTTAATTATTATATAGGTCAATCAAAAGCACCTATTGTAAAAGATTTTACTATTGGTTTTATTGAATTAAAAGTGATTAATGAAATGGATGCTGGTTCACATACAATATTTCTTGGTGAAGTAATCGATAGCGGAAAATTTAATGATGATGAACCTTTAACTTATGCTTATTATCATGAAGTCAAAAAAGGTAAATCTCCTAAAAATGCACCAACATATATTAAAGAAAATGGATAATTTTTTAAATAAAATTATAGGAGGTGTTGAATGAAAAAATTCGAATGTAGTGTTTGTGGTTACATTTATGACCCTAATAATGGAGATCCAGAGAGTGGAATTTCTCCTGGAACTCCTTTTGAAGATTTACCAGAAGATTGGACCTGTCCAGTTTGTGGTGCTGATAAAAGTATTTTTGAAGAAATTGAATAAATAATAAAATCATTTTAGAGGTAAATTATGGCTATAATAAAATTAAAAGAGGATATATATTCAGTTGGTTCAATAGATTGGGATAGAAGATTATTTGATGAATTAATTCCACTTCCAGATGGAACGAGTTATAACTCTTATCTAATAAAAGCAGATGATAAAAATATACTGATAGATAGTGTTGATCCAACAAAAAAAGATGAATTAATTAAAAATTTAAAAGAATTAAATATTGATAAATTAGATTATATTATCTCTCATCATTCTGAACAGGATCATTCTGGATCGATTCCTTTTATTTTAAATATTTATAAAGATGCTAAAGTTATAACTAATGAAAAATGTAAAGAGTTGTTAATGTCACACCTTCATATTGATGATGAGAAATTTCATTTGATTAATGACAATGAAATATTGAAAATTGGTAATAAGAATTTTAAATTCATTTTTACACCATGGGTCCACTGGCCTGAAACATTTGTTACATATTTAATTGAAGACAAGATTCTTTTTACCTGTGATTTTTTTGGTTCACATACAGCATCAAGTTCTCCTTATATAGAAAATGAATGCATTGCAGAAAAAAATGCAAAAAGATACTATGCAGAAATAATGATGCCATTTAGAAATATTATTGAGAAAAATCTTGAGAAAATTAAAGATCTTGATATAAAAATGATTGCTCCAAGCCATGGATATATTTATGATAAGCCAGAATTCATATTAAATTTATATAAAGATTGGATTTCAGATGATGTCAAAAATAAAGCTGTTGTTGTTTATGTATCAATGCATGGAAGCACAAGAAATATTATCAATTATATAGTTAAAGGTTTAATTGAAAAAGGAATAAATGTTCAACAGTTTAATTTAACAAATAGTGATTTAGGTGAGATAGCTATTTCACTTGTTGATTCAGCAACCGTAATTCTTGGTACTCCTACTATTTTAACTGGTCCTCATCCACTTGCTTTATATGTTACCTATTTGATGAATGCTCTAAAACCAAAGACAAAATTTTTAGGTATTGTTGGTTCTTATGGATGGGGAGGACAAACATTGAACATACTAAAAGATACAATTAAAAATTTAAAAGTAGAATTAATTGAGCCTGTTTTAATTAAGGGTGATCCTATCGATAAAGATTATAAACTTTTAGATAATTTTATTGATACGATAGTCAAAAAACACAAAGATTTGAAACTATTATGAATAGATATAAACTAAGTAATGTAATAAGAAAATTTAACAAATTTACAAGAAAAAAATGTATAGCAAAAACAGTAAAAAATAGTAATGATTTTTTGAAAACATATTTATAAAATTAATAACAATTAAAAAGGAGGTTTAACATGGCATCAGAGAATTTAAAAGAATTATTAAATCAGGCAATTGCAAGGGAGATTCAGGTTGCCATACAATATATGTGGCAACATGTACAATGGAGAGGTGTAAAACATTTTGCAGTAACAGATGAGTTTAAATCAATTGCGATTCAAGAAATGAAACATGCTGAAGTAATTGCAGAAAGATTGTTTTATTTAGGAGGAACTCCAACAACTAAACCATCTCCAATTTTTGTTGGTGAAAATCTAAGAGAAATGTTAGAACAGGACATTAAAGATGAAGAAAATGCAATAACTCTATACAAAAATATTATTAAAGTTGCATCTGATGAAGAAGATGTTACAACAAAGAAGATATTTGAAGATATTCTAAAGGATGAAGAAGAGCATCATGATACTTTCACCTCTTTATTTGAAGATATTTGATGAGAATATCTAAAGAAGATTTAAATTTACTTATTCAATTCCAAAGGAATGAGATAACCGAGCATTTTTTTTATGATATATTATCCAAACGGGGAAAAGGTAAAAATAGGGGGGTTTTAGAAAAAATATCATCAGATGAATTAAAACATTATAATATAATTAAAAATTTTACAAATTTAGAGATTAAGGAAAATAAATTTTTCATCTATAAAAATTTGATTTTAACTTACATATTTGGTTTGACTTTTGGAATAAAGATAATGGAAAATGGCGAATCAAAAGCCCAAAAAAGTTACGAGAATCTTATAAACAACCTTGATGAAAATGAAAAAGAGATATTCAAAAATATATTATTAGATGAAAATAAACATGAGAATGAACTTTTAAGTTTAATAGATGAAGAGAAAGTGAATTTTATTGGTTCAATAGTTTTAGGTATCAATGATGCACTAATTGAATTAACAGGAGCACTTGCAGGTTTAACATTTACTTTAAAAAATTCATCTTTAATCTTTGTTGTTGGATTTATAACTGGATTTGCTGCTACATTATCAATGGCATCTTCAGAGTATCTGTCTAAAAAAGCAGAAAAAGATAAAAATGCTGGTAAAGCAAGTATATACACTGGGATAACTTATATTCTAACAGTAGTTTTACTTATGTTCCCTTATCTTATATTTAAAAATTATACTGTAGCTTTTATTATAACTTTAATAATGGCTATATTAGTTATTTTAATAACATCATTCTTTGTCTCAACTGTAAAAGAGTTGTCTTTTAAAAATAGATTTATTGAAATGGCTTTTTTAAGTTTAGGAATTGCTTTTGTATCATATATCTTTGGTTATGTTTTAAGAATTTTATTTAATGTAGAGGTTTAAAATGGATAAGAAAATTATAGATTTATTCAAAAAAGTTATAGACCCAGAGACATCAACATCAATATACGATTTAAATCTCGTTTATGGATATACCTTAGATAATGATTCAATAGATATCTATATGAATTTTCAAAATAGTACACCTTCATGTTTTTACTGTAAAATAGTTGCATGGAATATTATAGAAAAGATTTCAAATGATTTAATTGAAACTTTTAAAAATAGTGGTTTCAAAAAAATTAGAATATTAGAAGCAATAAATCCAAACATATTCTATAAAGTTTATCCATAGAGTTTAAATTATTAATAAAAAGTTATATAATTTTAATCTGTTATGAAAAAAAGAAAAGGACTTAATAAGTATGTAAAAGTATTATTAATAATTTTGATAATTTTCGCTATAATTTTTGCATCTGTATCAATATATGCCTATAGTGTATATAAAGAATATTCTGCTGCTCTTCCAAATATTAAAGATATACAATATGAACCACCACAATCATCGGAAATATATGATAGAAATGGTAATTTAATAAAAACAGTCTATTTTGCTGAAAATAGAATTTATGTATCATTGAATGATGTCTCTAAAAATTTTATTGATGCACTAATTGCAAGTGAGGATGAAAGATTTTATACACATAAAGGTGTTGACTATATGGCAATGATAAGAGCCCTTTTTTCAAATATAAGAGCAGGGACAATTGTTTCTGGATTTTCTACAATAACAATGCAACTTGCAAGAGAACTCTTCTTAACAAAAGAGGTAACACTTGAAAGAAAGTTCAAAGAGATGATTCTTGCCTTAAGACTTGAAAAGATATATTCAAAAGAGGAGATATTAACCTATTATGTAAAT
>JAAYUH010000160.1 GCA_012517755.1 bacterium
ACCATCATCGACTGATAATCCATCATCATAGAATTTATATTGAGGTGGATTATCTGCAATTGGTAGTCTTACTGAAATTAAAATATCTCTTAAATTTGATTTCATCTCTTCTATTATTTCAAAAAGAATTCTTGCTCTATTAAATGGACTACCACCATACTCATCCTTTCTCTTATTTATCATAGGTGATAAAAATTGATTAATAAGAAATCCGTGCCCTGCATGAATCTCAATCATATCATATCCTGCATCTCTTGCTCTTCTTCCAGCTTCTTTAAAGGAGAGCACAATTTCTCTAATTTTTTCTTTTGGTAGATCCTCTTCATTTATTGATTTTAATGGTTTTCTTGAATCTTCTTCGTCTTCAAAGACAAAATTACTTTCATCTTTATTCATTAACATATTTTTGAGTTCTGGAATATCAAATAAATTTGCTCCAGCATGATTTATTTCAATTGCAATTTTTACATCATTATTGTGGACCCTTTTCACTAATTCTTTATGCCCATCAATGAATTTATCATCTGATAAAAGCATTTGATTTGGCATTACCCTTGACTCTTTTGATGGAAAAGCATTTTCGGTAATGAGTAGCCCCATTCCAAGTTTGGACATCTTTTCATAATAATTTAAAATTGTCTCATTAACAAAGCCACCTTTTTCTTCATTCCTAACTGCAATAGGTGGCATAACAATTCTATTTTTTAGTTTCATATTCTTTATTGTTATCTCTTCAAAAAGTTTGCTCAATGTGCACCTCCTTTATTAAATTATACCAATTAAAATTTTATAAACTAAAATTAAAAATATAGTTTGACTTCCTGATATAATTTTTAGTTTTCAAAAACAGGTTGTCTACTTTCGTAAACCATTATACATAAATTTGTAATTTAGAAAAATTCTTATATAATATGATAAGATTTATTTATTATAATCTCTTAAAAAGGAGGTTTATCAATGAAATTAACTACCAGAGAAATAACAATGGCAGGGATACTTGGTGCTATAACAATTGTTCTTGGATTTACATATCTTGGGTATATACCCCTGCCTACCCCTGCTGGTGCAGCAACTTTAATGCATATTCCTGTTATTATTTCAGGGATAGTTCTTGGTGCAAAAATTGGTGCTCTTGTTGGAACAATTTTTGGTCTTTCAGCAATTTATTATTTTACATCTATTGCACCTATATGGGTTCTTTTTCCAGCAAGACCTTTAATTGGAGTTTTTGCAGCGTTATCTTTTAATTTTTTTTATAAATTTTTAGGAAAAGAAAAAGGAAAAAAATATATATTTTTTAGTATTATTTTATCTTTAATATTCTTTTTGATGGTTTTTTGGGTATTTAGAAATTATAAAATTAATATTATATTATCAATAATTTTATCTTTTGTTATCGCAGTTTTAATTTTTTATTTTCTTATGAAAACAAACCCCCTTGTTGCATCTATGACATTTGCATCAATAATAGGTAGTATGACGAATACAGTTATTACACTTGGCCTTGGCGTTGTTTTTAATATTTCAAACATTCAACAAGCAATATATGTAGGTGCTGTACAGGGAATACCAGAAGCAATACTTGCAGTTTTTGTTTGCGTACCTATTTCTATTTATTTAAGAAGATATGTAGTAGGAACAACTCAGAGAACTATTTGATATTAAACTGATACTTCTGGATTCCCAATCAAGTTGGGAATGACAATAAAGTCAACTGATACTTCTGGATTCCCAATCAAGTTGGGAATGACAATAAAGAGACTGATACTTCTGGATTCCAAATCAAGTTGGGAGAGACATTAAAGATAAAAGGATTCCCAATTAAGTTTGGAATGATAATAAAGACAAAAAATTATTTTATATCAAACCATCCGCCAAAAATAGGGGTTTCAACTATCTTTCCATCTGATGATATGGTTTTTTCAAATGTTTGAACAAAAGTTGAGCCATATTCAGAAGTTTCTATAAAAGCAATATTTACTCTCTTTACCTCCTTTTTTAGATTTGCGTCTAAAACATATGGAACTCTTGGATCCAATTGTGACATATAAATTGAATAGAGGTTCCACATCAATATATCGAGATTATCATCACTATAAACGACTTTATTTTTTAAAATATCTTTTGCTTCATCCCTTGTAATTAAATATGTATGAGATGGTAATCCACAGGATAATAATTCAATAATTTTATCCTTTTCTTCTTTTGAATATTGGCTATTTATCAAAAGTCTTTCCATGGTATGTTTAATAAGATAGAGTGATCTATTAACAGAACCTATTACAAGTGGGTGAAGGTTGTTTAAAAGATTGTTCATTATCTCTTCCTTTTCTTTTATCCCTCTTGATTCTATAAAATCAAAAAAAGAGGTTAAATCTTGTATTGAGACTGGAAGGAGTTCGCCCTTGACTCCTTTTGGATTCAATGGCGATCTTGTTTGTGGATCAACAGGAGTTAGTTCAGCCATTTTACCCATAACAATTTCATCTGCTCCAAGCGCAAGAAGTGTACCTGCAGAATGAGCTCTATATGGAATCAAAACAGAAAATTTCTTGGTAAATTCTCTAATTATATTTACAATTTTTAAAGGTACTTCAAGAAAGCCGCCAGTTGTATGAAGAATTAAATCAATTTTTTCAACTTTGCCAATTCTTCTCAAATTATTATAAATAACCTCAACAGCATCTTGTGCAATTGTTGAATTTAAACCAAGAAAATATACTAAAACTTTTGATTTTCTATAATTCTCAATCTCTTTTATTAAATCTTTTTTGTCCATCATTCCTCCTCTTTGTATATTTTATAAATTGATTCTGGTTCTCTTAAATAAAGAGGTGATATTTTTTTATAATCTTCAAATTTCCCCTCTTTAAATTTATTAAGACCTATTATACCAATATCACCAGCATCTATTTTTAAATATATCTTTTTATCTCTTTCAATTTTTTTATACAAATTAAATTCAGGAAAAATTAAAATTTCATCATATTTATGTAAATTTTCAATTTTATCTAATGAAATTTTTTTATTTTTATATAAAAACGCCTCTTTTAAACCAGCATTAACTACGATAAAGTAATCTTTCAAATCAATTGATTTCGAGATCACTTCAAATGTATTAATTGAAGATATTGGTAAATTATAAAGATAACCCAATGTTTTTATTATTGAGAAACCCATTCTTAAACCCGTGAAAGACCCCGGTCCACTTATTATCGAGGCGAACATAATTTTTTTAAAATCTAAGTTATAAGTTTTAAAGAGATAATCAATTGCATAATAGTGATCATTTTTTTGAGAGTAAGAATAATACCAATTAACCTCTGCTAAAATATTTTCATTTTGTAAAATTGCAATATTATAAGGTTCAATACAGGTATTTATTGCAAGGCTATACATCTTTTTATTACTTCCTCTCCATTTAAAATAATATTAAAAATTCTATCTTCGTTTACTACTTCTATATCTATTTTTATATGTTCAAGATCATTGAAACTATTTTTTAATTTATCTGCCCATTCAATACAAACCACACCATTTTCTAAAAATTCAAAAAGACCTAAATTATATATCTCCTCTCCGTCTAATCTATATAAATCAATATGATACAATTTATATTTCCCTGAATATTCTGAAACTATAACAAATGATGGAGATTTAACATATAAATCAATATCCAAACCTTTTGCAATGCCCTTTATTAAAGTTGTTTTACCTGCTCCAAGTTCTCCAGATATTAATAATAAATCACCTGGTAAAAGAGACTTACCAATTTTTTTACCAAGATCAATAGTTTCATCACTATTTTTTGTTTTTATCTTTACCCTTTTTTGTTTCACCAAATTTTTTATAATCAATTGCAAGTTTATAAAGAGATTCATTAACTTTTTTATCAATCTCTTCGATTGGAAGGCCTGTTAAAATTTCTAAACCCTCATCACTTGTTTTTATTGCATAAATATGAAATTTTCCGTCTTTGACAGCATCGACAACCTCTTTTTTAAGCATAAGATCCTTTTTGTTCTGAAAAGGAATTATTACTCCCTGTTTTCCATTAAAGCCATTTATTTTACAGGTCTCGAAAAATCCTTCTATCTTTCTATTAACACCACCAATTGGCTGAATCTCTCCTTTTTGATTAACCGAGCCTGTGACTGCATAATATTGTTTTATTGGAATATTCGCAATACTTGAAATTAATGCATATAATTCTGCACTTGATGCACTGTCCCCCTCAACTTCTTCATAAGATTGTTCAAAAGTGAGAGTTGCTGAAAGTGAAAGTGGTTTGTCTTTCGCATATCTTTCTCCAAGAAAACCCGAAAGAATCATAACTCCTTTGTCATGTATCCTTCCAGATAATTTAACCTCTCTTTCTATATTAACAACACCTTTAGCTCCCATTGAAATATTTGCAGTAATTTTTGTAGGTCTTCCAAATTCAAAATCTCCCAAGGAGATTATTGCAAGTCCATTAATTTGTCCAACTTTTTCTCCGTCAACATCAATTAAAATTGTTCCATCTTTTATTAAATCAAGTATCTTTTTTTCAATCAAATTTGATCTATACTCCTTCTCTTCTATTGCCTTGGTTATATGTTTTTCTTCAATATAATTACTATTTTCTTTATCTGCCCAATAGTTTGCCTCTGTAATTAAATCACCTATAACCTGAAACCTTGTTGTGACTTTATTTTGATTCTCAACTACTCTTGATCCATAATCAATTACTTCACTTACAGCATCAACTGTTAGATTTTTTAAATTTGATTTTTTTACAAAACTACTTATAAAATTTATATATTTCTGTATATTTTCTTCATTTCTATCCATCTCGGTATCAAAATCTGCTTTAACTTTAAAAAGTTTTTTAAAATCATCATCATTATAATAAAGAAGATAATATATATATGGAGTTCCAATTAGTATGACCCTTAAATCAATTGGAATAGATTCTGGTTTGATAGATACTGTTGGAACTACTTTTAACTGTTCAAGTGGATTTTCAATTATTGATTCTTTATTTTTAAGTGTCCTTTTTAAAGTGTCCCATGAAAACTGGTTTATTAACAAATCAAAAGCATTTATTATCAAATACCCACCATTTGCTCTATGAATAGACCCAGGTTTTATTAAGTTAAAATTTGTTACCATAAAGCCCATCTTCGTTTCATAATCAATTCCACCAAAAAGGTTGTAATATGTTGGATTTATTTCATAGACAACAGGAGCACCTTTTGTTTTAGAATTATCAACAAAAACATTTATTTTATATCTTTTTAAAAATTCATTTATCTCTTCTGGTTGTTTTGGTTCTCTGAAAAAAGAGAGATTTTCAATTATATCATCTTTTAGGGATTCAAGATATTCACTTACTTCAGGCACATCTTCATATTTTGAAATCAAATCTTTGAGAAGATGACCAATAGAAAAAACTGCAACTTCGTTATCAAGATCTTTTAATGCTTCAAAAGTTCTTTTATCAATTTTTTTTAATTTTGAAACAACCTCATTAATCTCTTCAAGAAGCTTCTCACCCTCTTCTTGAATTTTTTTCTGCACTTCAGGAGAAAGTTTAGCAAAATCTTCTGGTTTTAAAGGTTGACCATTCTGTATTGGTATAGTCAATACACCAGTTGGCGCAAATTGAATAAGAAATCCCTTCTCTTTTGCCATTGCATCGACTTGTTCAATGAGTTTTTCTTTTTCAATCTGGAATCTTTTAACTACTTCATTTCTTCTTTTTTCATAATCTTCTGCTTCAAATGCTTTTGGTATTGTTTTTATAATGGTAGATATTAGTTCATCTATATCTTTTGCAAAGAAATTTCCTCTTCCTGCTGGAAATTTAATCAAATTTGGTCTATCTGGATTTTTGAAATTATAAACATAAATTATATCATCTGGGGTTTCTTCATTTTTAGCTTTTTCTTCAACTATTTTTCTAATTGAAGATGTTCTACCAGAACCAGGAACACCTGAGACATATAAATTATATCCATCAACTTTAATATCAAGAGCAAAATTAATTGAGCTTAATGCTCTATCTTGTCCTATAAGATATTCAATTGGCTGTAACTCTTCAGTTGTTTTAAATTTAAACATACTTTTATCACAACATTTATAAAGTTCTTTAAAATTTAATTCTGAATTTTTTTCCATATTACTCCTCCAAATAATTTATAGATACTCCAAGTGCTCCAGGTCCAGAATGGACACCAAGAGCACTACCAACAATTTTAGTAAAATGATATTTTGGATTTACTTTTGATAATATACTATTTTTTAACTCTTCTAACTCTTTTTTTGCGTCAAGATGTACAAATGCAAGTTCAAACTTTCCTTTGGTATCTTTTATATTTTCAGTTACTATTCTATTCAATTCTTTTATTGAATTATTTCTTCCTCTAACGATCTTATAAATTTTTGGAATAGCTTCTTTCATATGAAGGATTGGTTTGATATCTAAAATATTGAGTACTAAACCTTTTACATCATTAACCCTTCCTCCTTTATAAACATATTCAAGAGTATTGAGGGTAAAAAATAGCTGAACTTTTGAAACAATTTTGTTAAATTTAGATAAAATTTCTTTTTTTGGTATTCCATTTTCAATTAAATCAATAATGTTCTTAACAACAAACCCATAACCAACAGATATGTTTTCAGAATCAAGAACATCAATTTTATCTGTATTAATTTCTTCTTTTGCAATTTTAGCGCTATTGAAGGTACCAGAACTTTTACTTGTAATATGAATTGATATTATCTCATCACCCTTTTCAATTATATCTTTATATGTATTGATAAAATCCTGAATAGGAGGTTGAGATGTAGTAATATTTTTTTCTTTTTTTAATAATTCAACAAACTCTTCACTTTTAATATCAATACCATCTTTATAAAACCTATCTTTAATCTTAAAATATAAAGGGATTACTTTAATATCTTTTTCTTTAATATATTCGTCTGGTAAATCACATGATGAGTCAACTACGATTTTTATCATTTTTTACTCCAATGAGATAATATAATAATATAGAGGTTGTCCTCCATAATAAACTTCAACATCACAATTTGGAAAAATTTCTCTTAATTTATCTTTAAATTCTAATGCCCTTTTTTCTTCAATCTCTTCACCATAATAGATCGTTATCAATGTACCATCTTCAATTTCTAAATTTTTAAGATTAATAATTGCTGCATCTTCTGGTGATTGTTTACTATTGAATATTTTATCATCATAAATTGATATATAATCACCTTTTTTTATTGAAGCTCCATTAAACTTTGTGTCTCTTATAGATTTTGTAACTTCAATTGTTCTTATATTTTTAATTATATTTTCTAAATCCTTTACCATATCATCAATTGATAAATTTCTATCAACCATAGACAATGAGGATATACATTCTGGAATTGATTTAGTTGGAACAACCTCTACTCTTTTCTGAGTTAACTCTTTTGTTTGTAGAGCTGAAAATATTACATTTGAATTGTTTGGAAAAACAATAACATTTTTGGAATTTATTTTTTCAATTGCATCAACTATATCTTTTGTTGAAGGGTTGAATGTTTGCCCTCCATCAACTATTTCATCCACACCTATACTTTTTAATATTTTATTGAAACCCTCACCTCTTGAAACTGAAATAAAACCAATATTTTTTTCTTTTAGAGATAGTTGATCAACTTCATACTGCATATTTTCTACATTAACTTTTATTAGAGTTCCCTTCTCTAAAAAATAATCTATTAATTTTATGAAATCATCTGTATGAAAGTGAACTTTTATCAAATTTTCCTCTTTTCCTACAATTAATGAATCTCCATTTAAATTAAAATCTTTAACGATATTTTGTTCATCACAATCTGTTTTTAAAAGAACAACAACATCAAAAGGATAAGTTAATTTTTGATATAATTTTGCCTCATGAATTTCAATCTTTTCCATCTCAACCTCTTTCTTTGTTATTGCCTTAAAACCACCTTCCATAAAAATTAAAAATCCCAAACCACCTGCATCAACAACTCCTGCTTCTTTTAAAACACTCAACATATCTGGAGTTTTTTTTAAGGTTTCTTTTGCATCTTTTAAAGCATTAAAATAAGCCTCTTCAATTTTTTTTCCATTTTTTGTCTCTTCATAAAATGATTTTGCAAATGATTTCGAAACTGTCAAAATCGTCCCCTCAACAGGTCTTATGACTGCTTTATATGCCTTTGAAACTCCTTCAATTAAACTTAATGCGAACTCCTTCGGTGTAATTGATTCTTTATCCTTTAAAACTGTGTTCATTCCTTTAAAAATTTGAGACAATATAACACCAGAATTTCCTCTTGCTCCCATCAAACTTCCTTTTGTTATTGCCTCAATTACATCACTAATTTTTTTTGGCTCAATTTTTTTTATCTCTTCCCAGCTTGTCTGAAGCGTCATTAACATATTGGTACCTGTATCTCCATCTGGAACTGGAAATACATTTAATTTATTGATATCCTCTTTTCTTCTTTCTACCTCTTTTAATCCAAGATAAAAGAAGTTGATGAGGAAATCTTTATCTAAAAGATCCAAATTTATTCCTCCTTAATTCCTTCAACAATAACGCTTATTTCTGGTTTAATACCAACCATTTTATCAAATGAATATTCTGTTTGATCTATTAAATTATGTACTACCTCCTTTACATTAATTCCTTTAGATAATATCACATGAAATGTTATCAAAATTCTCTTTCCTTTAAATGCAATTTCTACTCCTCTTGAGGCTTCACTCCATCCTAAAACTTTTTGTACTCTTTGAACTACATTTACTGGTGCTAAACCAACAATACCATAACATCTCATTGCTGAAAGAATTGCTATGTCTTTGATACTCTTCTCATGTATAAAACTTTTTCCTTTCATTTTAAACAATTATACCATTTTTAAAAAAGTAAAAAATAATTAATTTTATATAATTAAGATATGAAAAATAGGAATTTGTTACAGATAATTATGGGGATAGTTTTAATTTTCGTTTCTATCACTCTATCGTTTATATATGTTGGCATTTTGATTGATAGATTATTAAAAACTACACCTATCTTTCTTATAATTTTTGCAATAATTTCTATTTTTTTATCATTATATATAATATATATTTATAATATTAAAAATTCTTAAAAATATATTTATTATTTCAAATTTTAAAGTATAATTAAGAAAAATTGGAGGTGAAAGATGGTTGGATGGATTATTCTTGTAGTAGTTATTGTAGTAGCTTTGTGGTTCGTTGGAACCTACAATATGTTTATTACTCTAAGAAACAGAGTCAAAAATGCATGGGCTCAAATTGATGTTCAACTCAAAAGAAGATATGATTTGATTCCAAATCTTGTTGAGACAGTTAAAGGATATGCAGCACATGAGAAAGAGGTTTTTGAAAAAGTTACTGAATTAAGGACAAGAGCAATGAGCGCTTCAGGACCAAAAGAGGTTGGTGAAGCAAATAATATGTTAACAGGGGCATTAAAAACACTATTTGCAGTTGCTGAAGCATATCCTGAACTTAAGGCGAATGAAAACTTTTTAAAACTTCAGGAGGAGTTAACAAATACCGAAAATAAAATTGCCTTTTCAAGGCAATTCTATAATGATATAGTCATGAGATATAATATGGCACAAGAAAAAATTCCTGCAGCGCTTGTTGCAAAAGTTATGGGACTTACTCCCTCTGAATATTATCCAGTACCAGAGGAAGAGAGAGGTAATGTTAAAGTAAGTTTTTAAAAAATGAAAAAGACACTTTATGAATTGATTTCTGAAAATAAAAGAAAAACCTTTCTTTTTTTAATAATATTTTCTATAATACTTTTTTTGATTGGATATGTTATAGCGTATCTACTTGAATGGGGAATAACAGGAATAATATTAATATCTGTTATTCTTATCATTTACAACTTAATCACCTATTATAATTCTGATAAAATTGCTTTAATGTCTGTTGGTGCAAGACCAGCAAAAGAAGATGAATTTAAAGTTCTACACAATGTTGTTGAAGAAGTA
>JAAYUH010000012.1 GCA_012517755.1 bacterium
AATTATGTAAAACAATGGTTGAAAGAATTTGAAAAAATTTTGGATGAAAATTTGTTAGATAGATTTGAAGATTTATTGAAAAAAGTTAATTAATCATATGGGGTGCGAACTTTTAAAATGTTAAATTTAAGTCTGACCCTTTTTTATCATTTTATGATAAATTTAGGCCTGACCCTAAATTAACATAGAATGTACGAAAACTAATCATATGGGGTGCGAACTTTTAAATCTTTAAAATATTTTTTTAAAGATAGAAGTTTTTGAGGAGGAAGAGGTTTTTTCCAAGGTTCTCTTGTTGGTGTATTTAAATGTATCTCATCTGGCTTAATTTCATTTACAAATTCACTGATTTTTTCGATATGATTATAATTTATATCTGTTATCATAATTTGTATGTGAAGTTTTCCTTTAAACTCCTCTTTTAATTTTTTTATGCCATAAAGAATATTTTCTATTTTAACAAACTCAAAAGGTCTATTCATTTTTTTGAAAAAATCTTCACTAACAGCATCTATTTTAGCATCAATGATATCAAAATTTGAAATATCTTTTCTTACTTCATTAAGATATAGAAGAGATGAGTTTGTAAGAAGAATAATTGGTTTATCAGGGATAATATTTTTTATCTCTTTCTGAACCTCTTTGATATTTTTTACCAATGTTGGTTCGCCTGCTCCTGAAAATGTGATAACATCAAAATATTTATCTAAAAATTTTTTAAATTCACTAATTATTAAATTGGTCTGAACAAAAACATCTCTTTCAAATTTATATAAATTTTTTTGTTCTTTTATTGAAAAAGGTCCTAATTCACAGTAGATGCAGGAGTAGGTACAAATTCTTTTAACATTGCCAAGAATATTGATACCAAGAGATTTTTTATATCTCCAAGAATCAACTGGGCCATAAACAATATCTCTAAATTCTCTTACCTCTTTCATCAAATTAATAATACCATCAATCCTAACTTCTTAAAAGTTTACAAAATAGGTTGTCTGTTTTTGTAAACAGATTGCTGAAAAACCCTCTATTTTGTTATTCTCGTCCCCGCGAAACTTGTCCTCGTGAAAACGGGGAGCGGGGAAAAAGGGAATCCAGTATTTCCATCAGTAATATAGATTCCTGCTTCCGCAGGAATGACAGTTTGGATTACTTTTTCAAAGACTTCGTAAAATTTAGAAAAAGTTTACAAAAGTAGACTGTTTGTTTTTGTAAACAAAATGTTAAATTTGGGCCTGACCCTTTTTTAACATTTTATGTTAAATTTAGGCCCGACCCTTTTTTAACATTCTCATTTGTAAACTATTGGAAAAGAGGGGAATGTGGTATATTTTTATTGTGAATCTTAATAGATTTTTTGATTTTATAAAGATAAAAAAAGAGGAGATAGAAAGTTTTGAAGAATTCTTGATTCTATCAGGATTTGGTTTGGATTTTTCAGGGAATATAGTAAAGATTTATAAAAAGGGTGGAATAAAGGATGTAAAAAATTATTTATTAACTACTCTTAATGGAAGCGAGAAAGATTTAAGGATTGATGATATTTCAACATATCTATTTGCTGGTGTAAATGGAGGTGGAAAAACAACATCAATTGCGAAACTTGGAAATTTTTTTAAAGAAAAAGGCGATAAGGTTTTATTCATACAGGGTGATACTTTTAGAACAGGAGCAAATGAGCAGTTGAAGATATGGGGAGATAGAACGGGAATTGAGGTTTTCTTAGGAAAGAGAGGAGATGATCCTGGGAGTGTAATTTTTGATGGACTATCTTATGCAAAAAATAGAGGTTATAAAAAAATATTTATTGATACAGCTGGAAGACTTAGTTCAAAGAAAAATTTGATGGAGGAACTGAAAAAAATAAAAAAGGTTATTGAAAAAAATTTCGAAAATGTAACAGAAACAATTCTTGTTCTCGATTCAACAGAGGGCGAAAATCTTTATTCTCAAGTTGATAAATTCAAAGAGACTATAGATATAACAGGATTTTTTATAACAAAGATAGATTCAACTATAAAACCAGGAATTATGATACCAATTTATGAAAAGTATAAAATTCCATTTTTATATCTATCATTTGGTGAAGATTTAAAAAGTTTTGAAAAATTTGATAAAGAGAAGTTTGTTAACTTAATTTTTTCAACTTACTTAAATGGTTAACAGTAAGACAGTCTCATTGTTAACCATTTAGAATGGCTGGGTTAGAGATTTGTCAAAACCAAGTTCGTTAAAACATTTGAAAACTTCATCAAACTCTTTTTTATTTATATTTCTTCCAATTTGTGGATCACTAATGGCTTTAAAGCAGGGATGATATTGTGTCATAAGAGAGATTAAAATATCATTTCCAAATTTATCATAAATCATTTTAAGAACCTTTTTTGAATTTTCTACATTATTTGGTAATATAAGATGCCTTATTATAACACCTTTTAATATGATTCCTCTATCATCAAACTTATAATCTTTAACCTGCCTTTTCATTTCAAGCAAACATTTTTCATTTATCTCTGGATAATCTTTTGCCTTTGATAACTTTAAAGCTAAATCTTTATCCATATATTTTGCGTCAGGAAGATAAATATCAACTATTCCCTCAAGAAATTTTAAAATTTCAACTTTTTCATATCCAGATGTGTTGTAAACTATTGGAATTTTAAGTCCATTTTCAACTGCAATTGAAAGAGAAAGAAGAATTTGAGGAAGATAGTGAGTTGGAGAAACAAGATTTATGTTGTGTGCATTTGAATGTTGCAGAAGAAGCATTATTTTAGCAAGATCTTCAATTGAAATTTCATATCCTTCTCCAAGATGACTTATCTCATAATTCTGACAATATAGACATTTTAAGGTGCAATTTGTAAAAAAAATTGCACCCGAGCCATTATAGCCTGATATTGGTTTTTCTTCTCCAAAATGGAGGTGATATGATGATATGAATAATCTAAAATCGCTCCCACAAACTCCTTTGATGCCCATTATTCTATTCACTTTACACTCCCTCGGGCATATATCACAATATGATAATCTATTAAATAATCTAAGAGCTCTTTTTTTGATTTCCTTGCTTCCTAAGTTTAAATATGATGGATACATTTTTTAAAATATAGAATTTTATTAATTTTTATCTTTATCATTTAAAAAGACAACCATTTTACTATATGGAATTTCAATTCCCTCTTTATTAAAGGCTTTTTTAATCTCTTCTAAGAATTTTCTTCTTGCACTCCATCTTTTATCTTTATCAACTCTTAATTTTACAAGAATTTTCATTCCTGATGTTTCAAATTTGTCAACTCCAAGAATATTGACATTATCAATAAGTTCATTCTCTTTCAAAAGATTCTCACCAACTTTTTCTATAACCATTTTTGCTTTATCAATATCAGATTCATATGAAATAGGTACTTCAACATAAACAGATTGATCACCATAACCATACTTGATAACTTTTCTAATATCACCATTTGGTATATAAAAAAGTTTTCCCTCATAATTTCTTAAAATAGTTGTTCTAATTCCTATTTCCTCGACTGTTCCCAACATATCATCAATTTCAATTGTATCTCCAACAGAGTAGTAATTTTCAAAGATTAGAAAAATTCCTGCAATCGCATCTCTAAAAAATGTTTGACCTGCAAAACCTATTGCAACTCCAGCAACACCACCCACTGCAAGAAGTGGAGTTGTGTCGATGTTAAAGATTTTCAAAAGATACCATATGAAAAGAAAGATAAGAACATAGTCAGAGATTGAAAAAAATAGCTTAACTAATGTTATTCTTTTTTTATAAATTTCAGTTTTTTCATAGAATCTTAATATTCTTTTTTTTATTACATTTAGAATTATTTTTATAATAGAAAAAATTAAAACAAGTATACCAACTTTTATAATAAAATTAACATAATACAATAAATCATTCATATCTAAATTATAACTTATAAATTTAGATAACTTGCCCTGCATCCAAAAATCTATAACTAAAAAGTTATTTAATCCTAACATCAACTGTTTATACATAAAACCAGC
>JAAYUH010000161.1 GCA_012517755.1 bacterium
AAGGAGAGTTTATTTTAACTTTATTTCCTTCAATATATATCTCACCTTTATCTGGTGAATATAAACCATACAAAATATTCATTAAAGTACTCTTACCTGAACCATTTTCTCCAAGAAGACCATGAATCTCGCTCTTTATAACAGAAAAATTAACATCATCTAAAGCGATAACTGTTCCAAATACTTTTCTTATATTTTTTAATTCAACAAAAATTTCATTATTCATAGTTATTTTTTATAAAAAATAAAAGGGAGGGTGGTTCCCCTCCCTTTAAATAAAATTATTTTATGGATCTATTACATCAAGTTTTTCAATAACTTGAATTTTACCTGATGCAACATCATCTGCAATTTGTTTTACCCTATTGTTAATTTCATCACTTACATTTCTAATAGGAAATTGTGCATATCTTGCCTTACCTTCTCCATATTCAAGCATTAAGAAACCACCTTTTTCGCCTTTTATAACTCTACCTACAACTTCTCTAAGCGGTACTTTAAAATCAAATAAATCTGCAGTTAAATAATTTTGAGGTGCTTGTGCATATTTATCTGTATATTTTACAGTTATATAAACAGGTCTATCTGCTTCTGCAAGCGCATTATAAACTCCATAATTTCCTAAATTAACTGAACTTAAAATAACATCAACTCCACGAGAAATTAAACTTTCAGCAGCTTGTCTTGCCTTTAATGGATCATTCATATCGCCAGCATAAATATACTCTAAGGCTACATTTAATCCTAAATCTTTTATTGCTTGTTTTACTGCATTAATTTCTCCATGGGTGAATGGCATCTCTAATCCACCAAGATAACCAATTTTACCTGTCTCAGTTTTAAGAGCAGCAAGAGCACCTAAAACATAAAATCCTCTATGAAAGTTTCTATGAAAATACCATACATTTGGTTTCATATCAGTAGGTTCTGAATCAACCTCGATGATGAATGTAACATCTGGATTTTCATCAGCAACTTTTAAAGCTGCACTATTAAATTGATTACCATGTACCCATATAATATTGTATCCATCAGAAATGTACTCTTTTATTACTCTTTCTACATCTGGTACTGCAACTTTTTCTGAATAAGCTTTTTCAATTCCGAATTCATCTCCAATTTCCTGAGTTGCGATGTAACCAATAGTATTATAATCAGCATCCTGAATTGAACCTGGCATAACTGTTGCCAATTTGAATACCGGTTTTGTCTCTTCAGGTTGTTTACAAGAAGTAGAAAAACCTAAAACAAAAACTACAAATAGAAATGATACTAACAAAACTTTAAATTTTTTCATTTGCTTGCCTCCTTTCTTGTTATATTATATAACGACAAACTATAAAAGGTAATATATATTATAATATAACAAATAATAAAAAAATCACAAGCAAATCCTGGGAGTCAGGTTTTGCAATAACATATTTTTATTAAACTACTAACAATAATTTGATATTTTTTAATGCTTTAGATATCTCTACTTAGTTTACAAAAATAGGCTGTCTATTTTGTAAACTATTTTAAAGTTTTCCAATATATTATGA
>JAAYUH010000162.1 GCA_012517755.1 bacterium
AGATCCGTCCGGGTTCAAGTCCCGGTCCCGGCACCAAAATAATTTTTAGAAATATCAATTAATAAAATTAATAGGGAAATTTTTTAAAAGAATATCTTTTTATAAAATTTATAGTTCGAAAAAAAACTTTGGATTCTATATAACAAATTCATAATACAATTGATATAATAAAATTAAAAAATGGAAATTAAGTTAAAGTGTATTGAGTGTGGAAGAATTTATGAAGAAGAGAAAAAAAGAGTTTTTTGTGATTGTGGCGGGTTGCTCCAATTAGAATTTAACCCAATTTTTGATATTGAAAAGATAAGAAAAAAAGATAAAAGTTTATGGAGATATAGAGATTTAATTCCTCTAAAAAGAGATGAGAATATAGTTTCTTTAAAAGAGGGTTTTACACCACTCATTGGTAAAAAAATAGATGGCTTTGAAATATTTTTAAAACTCGATTTTATTTTCCCAACAGGTTCATTTAAAGATAGAGGAGCAACAGTTTTAATAAGTAAAATAAAAGAACTTGGTATCAATAGAATTGTAGAAGATTCATCTGGAAATGCTGGTGCTGCAATTTCTGCATATTCAACTATTACAGATATAGATTGTGATATATTCGTGCCAGACAATGCGTCACCAAATAAGATAAAACAGATCGAGTTTTATGGAGCAAATGTTCATAAAATTTCTGGTTCAAGAGAAAATGTTTTTGATGAAGCAAAAAAATTTTCAAAAAATTTTTATTATGCAAGCCATTTTATCAATCCATATTTTTTTCATGGAACAAAGACAGTAATATTTGAGATTTATGAAGATTTTAACTGTTCTCTTCCAGAAACAATCATTCTTCCAGTTGGAAGTGGCTCTTCTATTTTAGGTATCTATATTGGATTAAGTGATTTAAAAAGAAGCAACCTAATAGAAAAATTTCCTAAATTAATTGGAGTTCAATCAGAAAATTGTGCACCAATTTATAGTGCCTTTGTTAAAAAGGAATATGATATTCCAAAAATTGAGAAAAAATATACAATAGCAGAAGGAGTCTCTATCCAAAATCCTTTAAGAGGTAAAGAGATTTTAAAGGCAATCTATGAGACAAATGGTGATGTTATAACTGTTTCAGATGAAGAGATATTGCTTTCACAAAAAGAACTTGCAAAAAGTGGAATTTTTGTTGAACCAACTTCTGCAGTTTCATTCGCTGGTGTTAAAAAATATATAAATTCATTAAAAGAAGACGAGAGAATAGTTGCGATTTTAACCGGTTCTGGTTTAAAATCACTATGATTTAATCATAATACCATCTAAATTTAAAAACAGATATAGCAAAGCATATAATTAATATAACAATAAGAACAATAAAATCTATTTTTAAACTCAAATTTGATTTTACCCATGATAAATCACTGTTAAGCCATATCCTTTTAAATAGATCAACAATATAAGTAAGAGGTAGAGCTTTAGCAATATTCAACATAAACTTTGGAAAATTCTCTATTGGAAATGTTGCTCCTGATAAAAAAATCATAGGAAAATAGATTATATTAGCTATTGCATTTGCTGATCTTATATTTTTTACCAAACTTGCAATTAAAAATCCAATTGAAAAAATTGAGAGTGTTGAGATGATGAAAGCCAAAATAAAAAGAAAAATGTTTCCATAAAATTTCAAGTCAAAAACAAATTTTCCTATTATTAAAAGAAGTAAAAAACCAATTAATGTTAAGACAAAATTAACGATAAGTTGAGAAATTATTATGTTATTTGATTTCATAGGTGTTGCCATAAATCTTTTTAATATTTTTTTATCTCTATATTCAACAAGAGTCAAAGGTAAACTCATAATTCCATTAACAGATAAAATCACTCCAAGATAAGATGGTACAAGAACATCAACAGATCCAAAACCTCCAAAAAATGGAGATGGTTCATTTCCATATATCCCACCAAACATTAATATCATTAATACTGAAAATGCTAAGGAAAAGAAAACAACAACAAACTCTCTTAAAATTAATTTAAAATCTATTTTTATTAAACTAATTAAGGTTTTCACCTTTTGCCTCCCTATACTCTCTTCCTGTAAATTTAAGGAATGTATCTTCAAGGTTTGGCTTTTTGGTCTTTAAATTTTTAAAATAAATTCTATTCAAATATAGATAATCAACAACCTCCTTTAATAAATCCTCACCTCTACCATATATTGTTACTTCTCCATTTTTAAAACTCACTTTATTTACACCTTTTACCTTTTTTAATTCTTCAATATTTATATCTTTTGTTTCAAAACTTATCATATCCTCAATTCCGCTTTTTTCTATAAGTTTTTCTGGAGTATCTAATTCAACAATTTTACCTTTATCAATAATTGCAACTCTATCACATAAAAACTCAGCCTCTTCCATATAGTGTGTAGTTAAAAAAATTGTCTTTCCTTCATCTTTTAACTCTTTAACAATTTCCCACATATCTCTTCTTGCTTTTGGATCAAGCCCTGTTGTTATTTCATCAAGGAAAATTATTTCAGGATTTGAAATAAGAGCTAAAATTATTGATAATTTCTGTTTTTGCCCACCAGATAGTTTCATAACAAAACCATTTTTAAAATCATAAAGCCCAAATCTTTTAAGTAAATCAGTATAATTTAAAGGTTTTTTATAAAGTGATGCGAAGAGTTCACAAATTTCATAAACCTTTATTTTGTCCTGATAATTTGTCTCTTGAAGTTGAACACCAACCTTTTCATAAAATTTTTCTCTATCTGTTGATGGATTTAAATTCAAAACATTAATTATTCCTTCATCTGGTTTTCTTAATCCCTCAATGCACTCAATAGTCGTTGTTTTACCAGCTCCATTTGGACCAACCATTCCAAAAATTTCACCTTCATTAACATCAAAACTCACACCATCAACTGCCTTTATCTTTCCATAATTTTTTATTAAATTGTTCACTTCAATTACCTTCATAAAACCTCCAATTTTAAAAAATTAACAATGTTGATTAAAAATTATAAAATAGATTGAAAGAAATTAATAGGGTATCAACTCAAAGCAAAGCCCTCTATTTTGTTCTTCCCGTCCTTGCAAAACCTGTCCTCGTGAAAACGGGGAGCGGGGAAAACAGGAATCCAGTCCTTCAATCTTATCATTTATTAGAAAATCTCCTATATTGTCATTCCCGTGAAAACGGGAATCCAGTATTTTTATTGGTAATATAGATTTCTTTTTCCGCAGGAATGACTATTTGGATGATTTTTTTATCAATTTCATAGCACTTTCTTGACTTTATTCTTATTTTTGATATAAATGGAATTAATATAGTTTTGTAGTCATCCAAAACTCAGGGGAAACTACAAAATTTTTCCGGAGGTTAAATATGAAGAAAAAAATCTTATGTTTATTATTTATTACATCAATCGTTTTCTCCTTGATGCCAAATAAAATATTTACATCCTCTTCTATTAATAAGAATGAATTAAATAATATTAATTTAGAAGATAGATATTTTGATAATATTTGTGTTTCAAAAGAGAATGAAAATATGATTAATTCATTAGAAACAGATAAAATTATAATCATACTTCAGATAAACAATCCATATATGACTGTTAATGGAGTAAAAAAAGAGATAGACCCAGGAAGAGGAACAGTACCAGTAATAATAAAAGGGAGAACTCTTGTACCTATAAGAGCAATAATAGAAGAGATGGGAGGTACAGTTGATTGGGATGGTACAGCAAGAAAGGTAACAATTAAATTAGGGAATACAACAATAGAACTTATCATTGATAAGAAAACTGCAAAAGTAAATGGAGTAAAAAAAGAACTTGATACAATTTCAGATGGAACAAAACTTACAGTACCTCCAATGCATTCACAACTGATACAAAAGTGACATTAAATTTCATACCATCAGCTTTTGGCAAGGATAGTAAAGGTATTGATATCTCTGGACTTCAAAATTTAAAGGGCGAGATTATTCTAACTGGAAACTTTACTGGTAAATTTGTAAATGGATGTACTTTCAATGGAACTGCACAAGGTACAGCAAGAGTATACGATAAAAGCCCTATTTATTGTAAACCTTATGATATAAAGAAGGAATTTACATCACCAA
>JAAYUH010000163.1 GCA_012517755.1 bacterium
ATAATTTATTGCAAATGGGTGAAAAATACTATACAATTTTGCTAAGGATGTTGTATATATGAAAAAATATGAGATTGTAAAGATTCTTCAAAAATTTCAGAAAAAAATTTTTACTTTTTCTGATTTAAAAAAGATATTACATATAGATAATGATAACTATCTGTATATAATTATTTCAAGATTGTTAAAAGAAGGAATTTTAATAAGTTTGAAAAAGGGAATATATTTTCTTGAGGGAAATGAACCATCAGATTTTGAAATAGCCAATATTATATATGAACCATCCTATATATCATTAGAAACAGCATTAAATTATTATGGAATATTAATTCAAACTCCCTATATTATTTTCTCACTGACTCCAAAAAGAGGAAAAAAATTTATATTAAATGAAAAGGAGTTTTATTACTTTCATATAGATAAAAAATATTTTAAGGGATATTTAAAAGAAAAAGATTTTCTTATAGCAACTCCTGAAAAGGCTCTTACTGATACTTTATATTTTTCATCTTTAAATAAAACAAGAATTGATATTAACGAATTAAATTTAGAAGTTATTGATAAGAAAAAATTGAAACTTTATTTAAATGAGATAAAAAATAAAACTTTTCAAAAATATATTAAGGACTTGAAATTATGATATCTAATGATGAAATTAAAAATTTAAGCAGAAAATTTGATATTGATGAAGCAACGGTATTAAGAGAATATTTTGAAGTTCTTTTCTTAACAAATCTTTACTCTTTTAAAGAAAGCTCCAAAATTTTGTTTAAAGGTGGAACATCCTTAAGGCTTTTATTGAATTCCTTTAGATTTTCAGAAGATCTTGATTTCACATCTTTACTTGAAAATAATGAGTTAATATCAGTTATTGAAAAAACATATAAAAAAATGAAAAATTTTATAACAAATATAAATTTAAAAAATATTGAGATAAAAAGAGACTCTATGATAACCTATTTAAGTTATCAGGAGAAGAATATGAAATTCCCTTTAAATATCCATATTGAATTCAGTACGAGAGAGAAACCCTTGACTATAAAGGAAACAATTTTAATCACTCCTTATCCAGTTATTCTATACCCTTTTATAGTACATCTTGATTGGGAGGAAATTTTGGCAGAAAAAATCAGAGCATTGTTAAAAAGAGAAAAAGGAAGAGATCTTTTTGATATCTGGTTTTTACTTTCAAAAGATATAAAAATTGATATGGATATTGTGAACAAAAATATGGAATACTATAATGAAAAAATAAAATTAGAAGACATAATAGATAAAATTAAAAATTTTAATGAAGAATATTTAATATTAGACCTTACAAAATTTTTGCCAAGAGGTCATAGAAAAATAATTAAAGATTTAAAGAATTTAACTATTAATAAGATTTTAAAGTCAATTTAAATCTGAAAACTTGGGGTCAGGTTTTGCAATAACATATTTTTATTAAACTACTAACAATAATTTGATATTTTTTAATGCTTTAGATATCTCTACTTAGTTTACAAAAATAGGCTGTCTATTTTGTAAACTATTTTAAAGTTTTCCAATATATTATGA
>JAAYUH010000164.1 GCA_012517755.1 bacterium
AAAATATGTTTTATATATATTATCTCTTATAGTTGATTTTAATGTTTTAAAGAGAATATTTTCATCAGTTGCAAAATATTTAAAATCATTATCAATAAAGATATCTATAACCTCATTAGAAACACTTCCTTCTGGTGGCCATATTCCTGAAGGAAATTTACCAAAATTTTCAATAAAAATCTCATTCCCCAATTTTATCTGTTCATAAATATCTTCTGGATGAGAAAATTTATCTTGAGGTAAATTATTTTCACCACATCTCTTAGCAATATCTGTATCAACTATCAACGGGATTATAGGATGTGAATATGGAGATGTTGTTATTTTAATTAAATTTTCATTAAACAGTTCTTTATATAGTGGTAAAACTTCCTTTATTATCTTATTTTGTTTTTCTAAAAGAAAATACCTATCTTCATCTTTATAATTTCTTCCCTTATCTTCAATTGCTTTAACTTTTTCATCTTTTTCCAAATCTGGAATTAGAGAAAGATTAAATAGAGTTATTAAATCTAAAATATCCTCTATTTTATAATCATTTATCTCTTTTAAAGATAACTCTTTCAGCCTTTCAAATCTATTAAGAGTGTTTATTGATAAAAAAGATAATAATTTTTTCACGATTTGTTCTTTGTGCTCTTCAAGAAGATTTATACTCATTCTACTATATTCAGTTATTAAACATTTTGAATTATATTTTTCATAATCATTTATCTGTTCAAGTAATATCGGTGTAAAATTAAAATTTGTTTTTATTCTATTTTTTTCGATTATTTTTGCCATCATATAATAATTTTTTAATAAATGAATTTTAGTATATGGTAACAGATAAATATTATCAATTGTATCCTTATAATAAGGTTGATGAAAATGCCAATAAAAAGATATAAAAAGATTATTCACTTGTGACTTGAATCATCCTTCTTATATGAGATATCTCATTGCCATTTATATCTTTAAGAACAAATAAAATTTCATAAATGCCTTCATTTTCAAATGAAAAGGCATAATTTAGATTATTTTTATTTAAAACAATGCTTAGGGTATCATTTATATAAATTTCTAAAGATTCTGCTAAATCATTTTTTAAATTTATTGTTAAATTTATCATCATATTTGTTTTAATAACACCACTTGGAAATATTAAAACATCAAAATCACATGAATAAGCATCATCATATTCTTTTGGTTCTTCACCTTTTAAGAACTTTCGAATTTCAATTCTATCTATTGGAGTACAAGGTGTTGGTAAAAGCCCTGAATCTATACAAACTGCCACATCAATATATTCACTTCTATGAATTGGACATTCATATTTTGGTTCATATCCACTAATAAAAATTTCACTTTTTGTGTTAGTGCAAAAAGGTGTTGGTAAAAGACCACTATCATTACAAACCTTAGCAAAGACAACCTTTTCTGGTCTCTCCCAATCTACTGGCTTCTTTATCTTAATAAGTTCTTGCATAACATTTTTCCATATCTGACCTGCAAATCTACTTCCCCAGTTATATACACCTTCAAGTCCAAT
>JAAYUH010000165.1 GCA_012517755.1 bacterium
ACCAGTTAATATGAAGGATTTTACATTAAAAGATAAAGCAAATCATATTTTTACATTTCCAGAATTTATTCTAAATTCAAATGAAATAGTAAAGATTTATTCTGGTTGTGGTGAAAATAATTCCACTTCTCTTTATTGGTGTTCTTTTGGAGCCATATGGAATAACGATACTGACACTGCTTTCTTATATGATTCAAATGGCAATTTGATTGATACATACAATTATCCATAATTTATTTAAAAAAAATTATTGAAGGAAGATTATTATAAATTGGATAAAAAATAAATTGTAAATACTTAGTATCAGATTATATAATATAACTTTTCTCTTTTATGTTAATTTGGTGTCAAACACCAAATTAACATTTTTGGAGGGCAACAAAATTTTTGTAACAATGTCTAAGAAATAGTATAATATTTTATAAAGGAGGGTGTTAAAATGGAAAATAGATTTATAATTGTGTTATCAACGATTGATGATATTGATAAAGGAAAAAGGATGTCAAAATTAATAATCGATAAGAAATTAGGAGCTTGTGTAAATCTTGTTGGGCCAATTCAGAGTACATATTTTTGGAGAGGAAAGATTGAAGAATCCAAAGAGTGGTTAATATTAATAAAAACAAAAAAAGATTTGTATAAAAAACTTGAAGAGTTAATTATTAAAATTCATCCTTATGTAACTCCTGAAATAATATACTTTGAAATAGATGGAGGTTTTGATAAATATCTTAACTGGATAGTTGATGTAACAGAAGGAAAAGAAGAGAACAATGATAAATATGTATAAAATAATTTATCTGTTGATTTTTTTACTATCAAAAGGATGGGAAACATTTTTATATTATCTTAATTTAAAACATTCTTTAAAAGAAGATAAAGTACCTGATATTTTTAAAGATACAATAAGTGAGGAAGAATTCAAAGAAAGTAAAAATTACTTAAAAGATAAAACAAAGTTTATCATTACTGAAACAATCTTTAAAACAGTAATCACTTTAGTAGGTCTTATATATCTTTTCCCTTTATTTGAAAAAAAAGCAATAAAGGTTGCATACTCTTCAAATAATGGTTTTATAATATTCAATTCAGGATTTACACAAATAATTATCTTTTTTCTCTTTTTAGGCATACTCTATTTTTTAAGCAATCTCCCTTTTGATATTTATGACTCTTTTTATCTTGAAAAAAAATATGGATTTAGCAAAATAAATTTAAAAACATATCTATCTGATAAAATTAAGACTATTATAATTTCAATTATTTTAGGTTTCCTTTTTCTTTTTGGATTTTTCAAAATAATCTTTAGTGGATTCAACTACTGGTGGTTATCTCTCTCTATTTTCATAATTGCAGTGATTTTTTTAATCAATATCATTTTTCCAACTTTATTACTCCCACTTTTTTATAAATTTGAAAAACTCAGCAATGATAGTTTAAGGAAGAAGATTGAGGATATCATTAAAAAAACTAATTCTAAATTTGAAAATATATATGTTATTAATGCATCATCAAGATCATCACATACAAATGCTTTTTTCTCAGGGATAGGTAAAACAAAAAAAATTGTATTTTATGATACATTGATAAACAATCATACAGAGGAGGAAATTGCATCTATCTTTTCTCATGAATTGGGACATTATAAAAAGGGTCATATAGTTAAATCCTTTTTTCTTTCAAGTTTTATTGTTTTCTTTATAATGTTTCTTTTAAATTTTCTAAAAAATAGTGCCTTAATAAACTCTTTCTATGCATGTTCAATGTGCATTAATTTACCTTATGTTTATACTTTTATTTTTATCTCTTCTTTTTCATCTCTTTTCGAATTAATAGCAAACTCAATAAGTAGAAAGTTTGAATTCGAAGCTGATGAGTATGCAGTTAAACTTACAAATAAAAATAGTATGATTGAATCTTTAAAAAAGCTTTCCAAGACGAATCTTTCAAATTTAAATCCACATCCACTTTTTTCAAAATTTAAATACAACCACCCTCCTCCAGTTGAAAGAATAGAAGCAATATTAAAAATTAATAAACCTTAATCTTAAATTCTTTCATTTCAACTGAACTCTCTTCACCTTCCCAGATTCTATAATATTTATAAATAATTATGGCTTCACCTTTCTTTTCAGCAACAAAGATAAATTTATGAGTTCCTGGTGCACCTATCAATTTTGTTGAGGGTTCAATATGCTCATCTTCTAAAAGTTTAACTATTTTTTCATTATCAATTTTATAGTTCCATGAATAACCAGTTGTTATATTCTCATCAAGATTGATTATGAATTTTTAACCCTTTGTAAATGCTTAACTATATAAACTAAAATTCTAAAAAAAGGTTTCAAAATGGAAATTTCATTTATGATAAAATTATAATAGTATTGAATCTGGAGGTGAATTTTGGAAACAAAAACTTTAAAAATAAATGACAAGGCGATAGATTTTACTTTGAAAGACCAAAATGGTGAGAATGTTTCACTCTCAAAATTAAAAGGAAAAAAAGTGCTTCTTTCTTTCCACCCTCTTGCTTGGACATCAATATGTGCTGAACAGATGAAGGATTGTGACAAAAATTTTGAAAAGTTTGAAAAGTTAAATGTTGTTCCTTTTGGAATTAGTGTAGATTCTATCCCCTGTAAATTAGCATGGGCTAAAAGTTTAAACCTCAAAAGATTAAAAATTCTTTCTGATTTTTGGCCTCATGGAGATGTTGCAAAACTTTATGGAATTTTTAGAGAAAAAGATGGATTTTCTGAAAGAGCAAATATAATCATAGATGAGAATGGAAAGATAATTTTTATTAAAATATATCCTATAAAAGAAGTTCCTGATTTAAATGAAATATTTGATTTTTTAAATAATATATGAAAATGAAAAATATAAAAAAGATAATACTCATATTTTTAATCATTTCCATAATTCCAATAATATCTTTAGTTAAAGGAAAGACAAACTATTCTTTAGTTCTATTAAAAGAAAAGGTTGAGAATAGTTCACTTGAATTGATAAAAGAATCAAAAGATGGATATCTTTATCTATGGAATGGGAGTGGTAATTTAAATGTACCATATACATTCATAAGAACGATAAGAGAAGAAAGTGATGGATATAATACTTTTGAATCTGTAAAAGAGAAACTGAAATTATATGAAGAAAATTATAAAGAGATAGCCAAACTTACCTCAATTGGAAAAACAGCTGAATTAAGAGATATTTATCTTTTAAAAATTGGCAAAAATAGCGAAACTTATAAACCTACGATATTAATAGTTGGATGTCATCATGCAAGAGAGTGGATGAGTGTTGAGATGGTAATGAAAATTATTGATTATCTTTTATCAAATTATGATAAAGATGAAAAGGTTAAAAATTGGATAGATAATTTTGAAATTTTAATCATTCCTGTTATAAATCCAGATGGATTTGAATACACAATAAATTATGATAGAATGTGGAGAAAAAATAGAGTTGTAAATTATGATGGAAGCAGAGGAGTTGACATAAATAGGAATTATGGATATAAATGGGGAATATCAGATGGTTCATCTTCGGTTCCTTCATCTGAAGTTTATAGAGGAAAAGCCCCATTTTCTGAATTTGAATGTCAAGCAATAAGAGAATTAGTTTATGAAAATCCTCCAGCTATGACTCTATCTTATCATTCATTTTTAGAAATCATTATTTATCCATGGGGATACACTTCTGAACCTCCTCCTGATAAAGAAATTCTTGAAGAAATTGCAGTTGAAATGGCTAAAACAACAGGTCCACCAAATGATAATGATTACCCAGGACCTTATGATTACTATCCAATGCAATCAAGTGGACTTTATTTAACAAGTGGTGATTTGGCTGATTTCACTTATGGAGAGCTTGGAAGTTTTTCATATACAGTTGAACTAAATTCATCTCAGGAATTTTTCGATCCTCCTCCTGAACTCATTGAACCAACTTGGGAACAAACAAAGGGGATATTTTTAGTTGCTATGAATTATGTTGATAAATTGGGACTTCTGTCTTTAAATATTACTGATAAAGATGGAAATCCATATGATGGAGATGTATTTATTGTTGATAAAAATTTAAAAAGAAAAACTCAAAAACCTGGAATTTTCAACTACTTCCTAACAGAGGGAGAATACACAATTTCTGTTCAAGGGAAAAGAATAAAAGTAAAAATTAAAAATGGAGAAAAAAATGAAATTTCAATAAATCTTGGTGAAATTAATGTGAATCCAGATATTATTGATTTTGGAGAAATAAATTATCGAGATTATATAAATTTTGAATTTGAAGTTGAGGGTGAAGGAAAGATTGAAACAGATGAAAATCTAATTTTATCAAAATATGAATTTTCAGGTAAAGAAAAAATCAGTGGTTTTATAAAAACAGAAAATTTTGAATTTGATAAGGATTACCAATTTATAATTAAACTAATTGGAAAAAGTGATACGAAAGAGATTTTAATAAAGTTTAGATTTATAAAAGATATCACTCCACCTGAAATAAAATTTAACATTGAAGATAACTATGTTACAAATAAAAATAATATTCAAATTTCTGGAGAAACTGAAAAAGATGCTAAGGTCTATTTTAATGATAATGAAATTAAAGTTGATGAAAATGGAAAATTTTTTGTTGATGTTTCTCTTAAGGAGGGAGTGAATGAACTTAAATTTTCTGCAATAGATAAATTTGGAAATTCAAAGGATTATTTTTTAAAAACAATCCTTGACCTTACACCTCCTGAAATAAATATAGATATTCCTAATGTATACAAAACAGTTGAGAACAATATTATTTTAAATTGTGAAATTAAAGAAAAGGTGAACATTTATATAAATAATATAAACTATGGTTTATTTAATGAAGGAATTTTTGAAATAGAACTACCTTTAAATAATGGTATTAATAAATTAAATATTGAAGTAATTGATTTAGCAAAAAATAGAACTCTTCTTTTAAGAACAATTTATAAAGTTGAAAGAAAAATTGTCGAACTTTTTATTGGTAGTAAAAAAATATATATAAATGGTGAAGAAAAGGAAATTGATATAGCTCCATTTATTCTAAATGGAAGAACCTATGTTCCAATTAGATTTATAACAGAGGCACTTGGTGGAAATATATTTTATGATGAAAAAGAAAAAAGTATATCTTTTACTCTTTATGATAAAAGTGTCTTGATGTGGGTTGATAAAAAGAACTATTTTATAAATTATAAAGAATATTTTATGGATTCACCACCAATAATTGTTAAACCAGGAAGAGTTATGGTTCCAGTTCGATTTGTCGCTGAATCTGTTGATTCAAAACTATTATGGGATGAAAAGGATAAAAATGTAACAATAATTTACCCAGATATTTAATCTATTTTATTCCTACTACTATTAATCTACTTGCTTTATTATCATAAGGAGAACCATTTAAATCTCCATAAATTTCAATATTTCTAAACCCACACTCTTTAAATAAAGATTTAATCTCAAAGGCAGAGTATAGCCTCAATCTAATTTTGAACTCTTTTATTTCGTTATTCTTAATAACTATCCATTTTGACTCTATTTTTTCGAAGTCCCCTAAAATCTTTCTCTCTTCTAAGATTGTAAAATCTTCTATTTTATACCAGTCTCTTTCTCTGAATATTCTTGCAAGTATCTCTTTACCAAGCATATCAATCAGTAATTTTCCACCATTCTTAAGAGAAATATAAGAATTTTCAATTACTCTTTTATCATCATCCATCTTTTCAAAAAATCCAAAGGAAGTGAACATATTTATTATGAAATCGAAACAATTCTCTTTATAAAAATTTCTCATATCTTCTTTTATAAATTCTATCTTTAATCCCTCTTCTTTACTCTTTTTAATAGCCTCATTAAGATATTCCTGATTGCTATCAACACCCGTTACATAAAAACCCTTCTTCCAAATTCAAGAGAGTGCCTTCCAATACCGCAACATAAATCAAGTATTTTAGAACTCTCTTTAATATTTAGAAGCGTTATAATTTTATCCACCTCAGGAGGAGTATTTTTTATTCTATTTTCATTAAAAAGAATTGGTTCAAAATTTTTCCAGAGATTTTCATCTTCATACCAGTTATTTTCCATGAATTTCCTCCAATTTTTATTGTAATTTTATCACACTTAATTTATACTTAACTAATATTTATAATTTGAGGTGAATTTTGCCCTGCCCCCCAAAATTTGGACAAAAATTATTTAGCAGTTTAAAATTAAAAAAGAAGGGAGGAATGAAAGATGAGAAAGAGTAGATTTTCAGTTGAAGAGATCATACAAATCTTAAAGGAAGGGGAGACAGGTGAAAATTCAATATCATCCGTATGTAGGAAATATGGTATATCAGATGTGAGTTATTACTTATGGAGAAGAAAATACAGTGGCTTCACCATCCCAGAAGCTAAGAGAATAAAGATACTGGAAGATGAGAATAATAGACTTAAGAAGCTATCGTAAGAAAGAGATTTAGAAGTAAGTGCATTAAAGGAAGTAATAAGAAAAAACTCCTAAATGGGAATAAGGAGGTGATGAAAACGGTAATACTATCCATGAAAAAGCTTGAGGTTAAAGTAAAAAGATTAAAAGAGCTATTTGATATTCCAAAAAGTAGCTTTCATGAAATGTTGAAGAAGAAAGAACCTAAAGACTATTTTCTGATTGAAAGAATACGGAAGATAGCATTTGAGTTTCCTTTCTATGGATACAGGAGAATCCACATAGCTTTGAAAAGAGACGGATTTACTATTAATAAAAAGAAGGTCTATAGAATCTACAGATTACTGAACCTTAAAAGGATGCTTTATCAATCGGAAAAGGGATTAGAATACTCATCATAATGGATATCTATAGAAGGAAAATCGTAGGATATAGAGTTGATAGGTCTATCACTGGTGATGGAGTAACAGAATTATTACAAGCTTCTATTGAAGAAAATGGTAAACCAGAGATCTTAAGAACTGATAATGGACCAGAATTCATATCTAGAGTCCTTAACAGGTTTCTCTTCAAGGAGAGGATAAAACATGAGTCCATTGAAAAAGGGAAACCCGAAAGAAATGGCTACATTGAATCATTTATGGATAAGTTAAGAAATGAA
>JAAYUH010000166.1 GCA_012517755.1 bacterium
AAAAAAAAACTGTCAAGGGGTTGTATAAGTCCATAACACCCTAACCAAAATTAAAATCTGGTTGTCTATATTTTATGAATAGTTAATGATTTCATTATCTTTCTGAACTTGGTAATAAAAGATTTTAAAAAAGATTTTTTAAATAGACAGTTTTACATCATTTTTAACTCTTTTATAAATTCCTCTGTTTTTAAAATTTTAACTCCGATATTTTTCATTTCTAATAGATTGTTTTCTCGTATTTTCATAGATTTTGATTCCGTACCATCAGAAATTAAAATTACATTATAATCTAAAGAGAGTGCATCATAAACCGTTGCTCTTATGCAATTCGGTGTCTGTATTCCAGTTACAATTAGATTATTTATATTCAATCTCCTTAAAAGTATATCAAGTTCTGTTCCAAAAAATGAAGACCATCTTCTTTTAATAACTATGATTTCATCTTTTAAAGGTTTTAAATCATCTATAATTTCTGATGATTTATCATTTTCAAGGATCAACCCCTTACTCTTTTTAAAAATTTCAACTCTTGTTTTATCAATATCAATTCCACTCTTTCTATGTTCTCTTTTAACAAAAATAATAGGTAATTTTTTCTCTCTATAGATATTTAATATCTTTTTAATATTTGCAACAATCTCAAATCCCAAATTAACAAAAAGAGGTGATTTACTATCTAAAAAACCATATTCCATATCAACTATTAGGAGTACACTTCTTTTAAAATCAACCATTTTCATTTTTAATCAATGTTTGAAAACATATCCCCATGTTTCACCTAAATATTTTGCATAGCCAAGGAACTTAAAATTAAATTTTTTTGATAACAAAAGTGTCCCATAAGAATTTTCATTTACTCTAAATATATCTTTTGGTAAATTTAAGATTTTAAGAGTTTCATCTAATGGCAATTTTTGAATAGTAGAATTTTCTTTAAAAAAATATTTCATAAATGTTTCACCAATTTTAATCTTTGAGTATTTACCAAGTACAATTGTGAAAGCAAATGTTGAATTTTCAGGAATTTTTTGAGCTTCTTCAATAAATATCTCATATAATTTTTTTCCTATACCCTTACCTCTCAACTCCTCTTTTACAGCAAAAGAATCAAGTTCTAAAGATACTCTAATATCATCAACATCAAAATCAGTAAATTTATTTTTAACTATATCTTCAATATGTTTAACAGTGATTAATTTTTTATTTTTAACATAGTCATAATCGATTGTAAAAAAATATTGTTTCTTCAACTTTTCCCAGAGATAAAATTTTATTGTCATACCACCAACTAAATTTAAATCATTATCAAAAACAGCAAATATTTTTGTGTTTTTATCTGGATATTTTAAAAGATATTTTTCATTAATTATTTCTGAATTACAAAAACTTTCTTTTCTTTCTCTAATATATTTTTGAAGCCTATCTTTTTCAAAAAAATAGCTCCCAATAAAATTTAGAGCTTTTTCTACTTCATTTTCGTCTTCTATCTTTTTTATATGCATCTTTTAAATTATACAAAATTTTATGAATTTCAAAAAATTAACTTTTATCTATTCATCTTTTTCAACAAAATTTTCTACATTCATAACTGTCTTATTTGTAAAAGATACCAATGCAATAATAGATGCTAAAAACCCAGAAAATGTTGCAAGAAAAGACATAGCTCCTTCTTTTCCTGGACCAAAAAAACTAAAAAATCTATTTGAATCAATAAAAAACTTATATAAAAAATTATCAACAATTGGACCACTGCTTAACATTGGAATGACACTAACGAGTTGACTTATTACTCTCCTTGCAGAAAAAACTCTACCCTGAAGTTGAGATTGCACTTTTGATTGCCAAATTGCTTGGCTTGAAGAGTTAACAATAACAGTAATTAGTATGAGAATAAAGCCAAAAATTGATAAATAGATAACTGTTTTTGATATACCAAAAAATATCATACAAATTCCAATTAAAAAGATTCCACCTAATATACTATAAATTTTCTTTTTTCTACCCCCCCATATTGTCATTATTAGACCCCCAATAATACCTCCAAGACCAAATGATGTTTGAACAACTCCAAGAGCAATACTACTATTATTGGTTTTAGATAAGATTAATGGAGAGAAAAGAGTATTTATGAATCCGAAAAAAAAATTTACAAACAAGGATACTATCAAAAGAGCTAAAAGAGGTTTTCTTGTAAAAATATATTTAAAACCAAAGTATGCATCTTGAAAAATGCTCACCTTAACATCACTTATTTTCCTCTCAATTTTTGGAATATATACCCACAAAACAGCACCTATTGCAAAGAGAAATGTTACTATATCAATTATCATTATTCCGGAAAGATTTATGATTGGAAGTAAAATTCCCGCAACAATAGGAGCCATAACAATAGGGCCATTTTCAACCATTGAAAAAAGACCATTGGCCCTTCCATAATCTTCTTTTTTCAACATAACACTTATCGTTACAGAATATGCTGGCCATTGAAAAGCATTGAAAGTTCCTGATATAAAAGATGATATATATAAAAAGGGAAGGCTTAGCCTATTTGATAGATAAAGAATTAAAATTATGATAGTTACTATTCCAGAAGCAAGGTCTGGAAGGATAAGAGATCTTTTTATAGGCCATCTATCAATTAGTGCTCCTGCAAAAGGAGAAAAAATTAAATTCGGGATAAAAAATAGAGTTGCAATGATGCTAAATGGAGTTGCATTTCCGCTTATTTTCCAAATCCAGATTGAAAGTCCAAATTGAGTCATTGCTGAGCCAACCATTGAAATGAATTGGCCTATTGACATAAAAGCAAAACCTTTAAAACCGCTTGGTTTTTCTATCAACTCTTACAACCTCCTGTTCTTCTAATAACTTTTATAACCTCCAGATTTTTCCAACAAACCTACATTTTAAAAAAATTATAACAATATTTTAAACTATAGATTTTTAATAATGCCAAAGTGTCCTTTTCTTTTAACCCTAATTTTTTAGAGTCAACCTCCTAAATAAAATTAAACTTAAATTTAATAATATTAATATTTATTTAGATTTTGTCAAGAGGTATTTAAAATTTATTTAGAACTTTTTAAATAGATTTTAAAATATGAAGATTAGAGTCAATTTTATTGAATTTAACTTTAACCTTTTTTAAAAAATGTATTTATTATGAAAAGAAAACCTGATTTTTATACTTCTCTTTAACACAATTTTTGTCTTATCTTTTTATAGAAATCATATTTATTGTATCTTTTAAATCCAACCTGAGTGCTGGCTCTTTTTCATTTTCTTTATATAGAAATGTAATAATTCCAACAACATTTAAATCATCTGGTAAATTTATAATTTCCTTAAATCTATAAACTATAGTATAAAGAAAAAGAGTTGATTTATAAAAAGAGTTATTTTTAATTTATATTTATATAACAGAGAAGATTTAAAATGAAGGGAATTTACATTTTATTAATAAAAATTGATAAAAACATAGAAATTGAAATAGGTTCATTAGGAAAAATAAATTTTGATAAAGGAATTTATTCCTATATTGGTTCAGCACAGAATAATTTAGAAAAGAGAATACAAAGACATAAAATAAAAAATAAAAAATTAAGATGGCACATTGACTATCTTCTTAAAAATAAATATGTAAAGATTTTAAAGATTTATTATAAAAAAGCAGGAAGAGAAGAAGAGTGTAAAATTGCAAAAATGCTAAGTAAAACTGAAATTCCAATTTCTAAATTTGGATGTTCAGATTGTGATTGTAAAAGCCATTTATTCAAAATAAAAAATTTAAAAAATATTTTAAATTTAAGAATGGACGAGTTGTAGTATGTTTACAAAAATAGACGATCTATTTTGTAAACACTTTCTAAATATGAGGGATGCCTTGAGAGAATTTTAAATTTATGAACCTTTTAATAATAAACAAAACCAATTAATAAAATTTTCATTCTCTATCCATTTAAAAAATTAAAATATATTATTACGAAATTATACGCTTACTTGAAAAGATTCAAATTTTAGTATAAAATATATATAAAGTTACCTGTAGTTACAAAAATTAGTAAATACAAGATTAATATATTATACGAGGAGGAAAAAAATGGAAAAAAACACAAAAGAAAAGCATCATAAGTTTATAATTTTTTCCTCTTGGTTTTTAATTTTTTTAATATTTTGTAGTTTCTGTTCCTGTAAAGAACCGATAGAATTAAAAATATCTGTAGAAACAAATCCTATCGCAGCATCCATTACACTTTTTAATGATGATACAATGGATTATAGCAATGTAAAAGTTACTCTTAATGTTCTTGGTGTAGATTGGGCGGGATACGATTATATGTTAGAATATACAGCTACTATAAAATCTTTGAAAGCAGGTTCTAATTTTGTAATTCCTTTAAATAAATTTGTTGATAAAAATGGATTTAGATATGATCCTAATTCTATACGAGGATCTCATTTATTATATATTACTGCTAATACACCTAAAGGAAAAGGGGAATGTATTCCAGAATGGAAATGATAATAGAGGGTTATAAAAAATTATAGAAAAGTATTTTTAGATATAGAAATTCTCAAAAAAGTTTACGAAAACTATTATATCTGTTCACGAAATTCTAATTATAACTCTTTAAAATCATTAGGCAAATTTCTTACTGCTTCTACAATTATCTCAAATTTATAATAAAAAAAGATTTTCTTAAATCAGAATTCTCAATAAAAAGAACTTAATGATTATCAATTAGATATAAATTGTATGACAAAATATATAATTGAGATTTTTAATTTTTTATTATTTTAAATAATATATTTTTTTAGTTTTTTATTTATAGTATAATTATAAAATATGACTTTTCAGGATATTATAACCGAGCTAAGAATTTTTTGGGGTAAGGAAAATTGTATAATAGGTGAAGGATTTGATATAGAAGTTGGTGCTGGCACTATGAGT
>JAAYUH010000002.1 GCA_012517755.1 bacterium
AGTGATATCCCTCCCACTTTATCATTAAGTGATATTTTAGATCTTTTTTTAATAAAAAGTACACCTTCAAAATTTTCATTTGTTAAAGAAGATAAAATAGGTGAAGATGAAGTCCTTTTATTTGAAGTTGCCTGGGAAGATCTTTTTAGTGAAACTAAAGGTGATTTATATATAAGAAAAAAGGATAATTTAATTGTTAAATATGATATTGAAGATAGTGGTTTAAATGAAGAAGGTAAAAGTGTAAAAACAATAATTAATTATTCTTTATCAGATATAAATAAAGACTTCGATATAAACCCACCACAATAAAATATAATCCTGTTCGATATTTTTTTATACCTCTTGACAAATTTTAATTATTTATTATAATAATAATAGATAAAAAGAAAAGGAGGTGTCGATATGGCAATAAGAAGATTTGAACCTTGGGATTTTGATTTTTTACCAGATTTTGAGAGACTAAGAAGGGAAATTGACAGAATGTTTGAAGATTTTCTCCCAACAAGAAGAGAGGGAGAATTAATGATTATGCCAAAAATTGATCTGTTTGAAACAGACAATGATGTTATTTTAAAAGCAGAACTCCCTGGTTTGAAAAAAGACAACATAGATGTTACTGTTACAGAAGATGAGGTTCATCTAAAAGGTGAAAGAAAAGAAGAAACAGAAACAAAAAAAGGGAATTATGTAAGAAAAGAAATTAATTATGGGAAATTTGAAAGAGTAGTTTCACTTCCTGCTGAGGTTGATCCTGAAAAAGTCCAAGCAGAATTTAAAGATGGAGTTCTTGAAATTAAAATGCCGAAAAAAGAAGAGGCAAAGAAAAAGATCAAAAAAATCGAGCTTAAATAATTTAGGATTTATAAAGGGACCCTTTTTGTTTTAAGGGTCCCTTTTTTTATTATATAAATAATCAACAACACTATTTAAATCAGATAATTTTTCTATCTCTTCATCTTTAACTTCAATATTGAACTCTTTTTCTACTCTTTCGATAAGATCGAGAATACTCAATGAGTCCATCTCTAAATCATCTATAAATTTTAGATTTTCTTTTAAAAGAACTTTTGATTTTTTTACATGAACACCATTAATCAAAATATCTACTATCTTATCTTTTATCTTTTCTTTTTCCACTTTTTACCTCCTAATATCTATATTATATTAAAATAGAACATATTGACATTATATTCTAAAATCTTAAAATTTTAATTAGTTATTTTTTTCAAAGGAGGAGATAATGAAAACAGAGAGTTTTAGAGGAAGAGATTTTATTACTGATCTTGAATTTACGAAAGAAGAGCTTGAGACAATTCTTGAGGTTGCATGGGATTTGAAAAAAAAGAGGGCAACTGGGGAACCTCATGAACTTTTAAAAGGTAAAACATTATTTATGATTTTTTATAATCAATCTTTAAGAACAAGAAACTCATTTGAGGCTGGAATGCATCAGCTTGGAGGTCATGCACATGATTTGAATCCAAAGCAGATTTATACACCAGCTCTTCCAGGAAGAGAGATAGCATATTCAACTGAGAGAGTTTCAGATGTTGCAAGAGTTTTATCAAGAATGGGTGAGGCAATTTCTATTCGTTGTTATGGAGAACCAGTTGATTGGATTTATGGTGAAGCCGATAGAATGATAAGAGAATTTGCATATTGGTCAGATATACCAGTTATAAATATGGAAGATGATATGTATCATCCTTGTCAGGCAATGGCTGATATAATGACAATAATTGAGAAAAAGGGAAGGAATTTAAGAGGAAAAAAATTTGTTATGAGTTGGGCCTATTCTCCTTCTGTCGAAAAACCTCTTGCAGTACCACAAAGTGCTATAACTGTCGCATCAAAATTTGGATTGAATATAACACTTGCACATCCAGAAGGATTGGAACTCGATCCAAATATAATTGATGCTGTTAAAGAAAATGTTAGAAAATATGGAGGAAGTTTTGAAATTGTTAATGACATGAAAGAGGCTTTTAAAGATGCTGATGTTGTTTATCCAAAGGCATGGACAAGTAAACATTTTATTCCTCCTGAAGTTACAAAACCTATGTTAGAAAAATCTCAGGAACTTTTTGATAAAAATAAGAATTGGAAAACAACAAAAGAGATGATGAGTTTAGCAAAAGAAGATGCAATATATATGCATTGTCTTCCAGCAGATAGAGGTTTTGAAGTTGATGATGATGTTATGGATGGACCTCAATCAGTCATATTTGATGAAGCTGAAAATAGATTACATGCACAAAAAGCAATTATGGCTCTTCTTATGAGGTAGTTTTATGAGGATTAAAAATGAAGAGGTTTTAAAAAATACAGTACAAAGAGCAAAAGAAAAAAATATCATAATTCCAACTTATGAAGAAATGAAGGAGCCAGATAAAATCCCTCAAAAAATTAAAGATGAATTAACAAATATTGGTCTTTGGGATACACATCCAAGAAATTTATTTAGAATTACATGGAAAAATGAACCAAAAAAATTTGGTGGTGGTTTTAATGGTGTCAATTTTATAGAATTTCCAAAAGAGTTAACAGGAGTTAAAAGTAGAATAATTATGTTAATTGGAAAATGGTTTCCAACTGGTTCTCATAAAGTAGGGGCAACATTTGGTCCACTTGTATCAAAATTAATAACTGGAGAGTTCGATCCAACTAAACATAAAGCACTCTGGCCTTCAACTGGTAATTATTGTAGAGGAGGAGTTTATGATTCTAATCTTCTTGGATGTAAAAGTATAGCAGTTCTTCCTGAAGGAATGAGTAAAGAGAGATTTGATTGGCTTAAAAGTATGGGAGCTGAAATATATCCAACTCCTGGGAGTGAAAGTAATGTTAGAGAGGTTTTTGATAAAAGTGAAGAACTAAAGAGACAAAATCCAGATGAAGTTTTTGTTTTGAATCAATTTGAAGATTTTGGAAATCCTATATGGCATTATGCTGTTACTGGTCCAGCAATGGAAGAGATTTTTAACAAAGTAAAAAGGAAAGATGATAAACTAAGTGGACTATTTTTAACTCAAGGTTCAGCAGGAACTCTTGGATCAGGTAATTATTTAAAAGAAAAGTTTCCTAATTTAAAAGTTGCAGCAGGCGAAGCACTTCAATGTCCAACTTTACTTCTAAACGGTTATGGAGCACATAGAATTGAAGGAATAGGAGATAAACATGTCCCATGGATTATGGATGTAAAAAATCTTGATATTGTAGTTGATATAGATGATGAGGATTGTGTTAGATTATTAAGATTATTTAATGAAGAAAATGGAAAGAAATTTTTACACTCTCTAAAAATTTCAGAAGATTTTATCAACAATCTTGAACTACTTGGAATCTCAAGTATTGCAAATTTAATTGGCTCTATCAAAATTTCAAAATATTTTAACTTTAAAGAAAATGATATAGTTATAACTGTTGCAACTGATTCAATGGAACTTTATAGATCGAGAGTTATTGAATTACAAGAAGAAAGAGGCGCTTATAGTTTAATTCAAGCAGAGAGGGATTATGAAAATGCTTTAATCTCTCAGAATATTGAATGGATGTTAGAATTATCCTATTATGATAAAAGAAGAATTCATAATTTGAAATATTTTACATGGGTTGAACAGAGGGGAAAGAGAGTTGATGAGTTAGAAGAGCAATGGAATAATGAAAATTATTTTAAAGAAAAATTTAATTCCTACAAAATTTGGGATGATTTAATTAGAGAATTCAATGAGAGAGTTGGACTAATTAACAACTATTTATGAAGGAGGATTAGATGAACAAAAAAAGACACATCAGAATATTTGCGTTTGGAGGTAATGAAGTTTCACCAGTTGGTTTAACTGATGAAAATGGTAAAGCAATAATACCAGACATTGCAATGCAATGGAGAAGAACATCTGAAACTTGTAAACACATCGCAAGAATCATCAAACAATATCCAAATGATATTTTTGTTATTACTCATGGAAATGGACCTCAGGTTGGAAATGTTTTTTTAAGATCAGAATATTCAAGACCAATTCTTCCGCCAATTCCTCTTGATGTTTGTGGTTCAGACACACAGGGTTCTATGGGCTATATGATTGGACAGATACTTGGAAATGAGTTAAAAACTAATGGTATAGAGAAAACAATTGTTGGAATTGTAACACAGGTTGTTGTTGACAAAAATGATCCAGGATTTCAAAATCCAACAAAATATATAGGTCCTTCATACACAAAAGAGGAAGCTGAAGAAAGAATCAAAAAAGATGGCTGGGTCATGAAATTATATAAAAAAGATGATAAGGGAAATGAAATATGGAGGAAAGTTGTTCCCTCTCCTGAACCTCTTGATATTGTTGAAATTGAAGCAGTTGAGGCAGCAATAGAAAAAGGATTCATACCAATAACTGTTGGAGGTGGTGGAATTCCAGTCATTGAAGTTGAACCAGATAAAGAAGGAAATTTTGAATGTAACTATGGAATTACTTTCAAAAATGGAAAAGATATTAAAATTTATACTGGAGTTGAGGCAGTAATTGATAAAGATTTAGCATCTTCTCTACTTGGAAGAATGTTAATTGATAGAGCGAAAAAAAGAGGCGAGGAAGTAGAAGTTACATTTACTATCTTTACTGGAGAAGATGGAGCAAAATTGAATTATCAAAAACCGAATCAAGTTGATTTAAGAAGATTAACTCTTGAAGAAGCAAAAAAATATCTTAACGAAGGGCATTTCCCTCCAGGAAGTATGGGTCCAAAAATTTCAGCAATTGTTAAATTCCTTGAAGGAGGTGGAAAGATAGCATATATATCGTTAACTGAGAAATATCTTGAAACTCTTGAAGGAAAGGCAGGAACAACAATAGTAAGAGAGTAGGAGGAAAAGATGCATAAACTTTATGGTAGAGATTTAATAACTATTCAAGAGTGGTCTTTATCTGAAATTGAAGAAACTCTTGAAGTAGCGAAAGAGATGAAGAGAGCAAGATATACTAATCAATATAAAGATGCATTAAAAAACAGAACATTTTTTATGATGTTTTATAATCCGAGTGTAAGAACAAGACAATCGTTTGAAACTGCTGCAACAGAACTTGGAGGTCATGCTCAATTTCTTGAACCAAAAACAATGAGATTGAGGGAAAAGGGTAAGGCAGGAGAGACAATAGAAGATGCTGCAAAAGTTATGAGTAGATATGGTGTTGGGATTGGAATAAGAATTCTTGAAGATGCAATCGAAAAATATGGTGATGGTGATTTTATTTTAAGGGAATATGCAAAATATGCTGATATCCCTATTGTATCAATGGCTCATGACAAATGTCACCCTTGCCAAGCACTTGCTGATATGATGGGAATGTTAGAACACTTAAGAGATGTCAAAAGGAAAAAACTCGTAATGATGTGGGGTTATTCAACAATGGTAAGAAGTTGGTCCTCAGTTCATGCAAATTTACTAATTTCTTCAATGTTTGGAATGGATATAAAGCTTGTTTATCCTGAAGGATATGATCTTGATCCTGATGTAATGAATATGGTAAAAGATAATTCAAAAAAATCAAACAGTAGTTTTGAGATAGTTTCAGGTAATCTTAATGATTTGAAAAAATCACTTGAAGGTGCTGATGTTGTATATTCAAGAAACTGGATGAGCCCAAAAAGATATGATTGGGGCAAAGATAAAGAGATTGAAATGGCTAATCAACATAAAGATTGGATTTTATCAAAAGAGTTGATGAAGCTAACCAATGATGCATGCTTTATTCACCCGATGCCAGTAGATAGAGGAAATGAAGTTGAGGATGAAGTTGCAAGCTCTAAAAATTCAATAATTTATGACATAGCAGAGAACCGCCTCCATGTTCAGAAAGCAGTTATGGCATTAACTATGGGTAACTTATAACACTTATTTAGGGATCAGATTTATTTTAAATTTTTTAAATCTGATCCCTTTTGATTTTTAAATTCTTCCTCAATAATAAATTTTTAAAAAAATTATATTTCAATACATCAACAAGATTGTCAATTGATATTGCTAAAATATATAAATTTTTATATTTCGTCTGTTAATGAATATCTTTGATAACTTATTGCTTCAAGAAGATGTGAGGTGTTAACTTTATCTACACCCTCTAAATCAGCTATTGTTCTTGCAATTTTTATAATTTTATGAAAACTTCTTATAGTTAAATTTAAACTTTTAAGGGCATTTCTCAAAGTATTTTCAGCTTCATTAGTTAAAGGAATATATTTTTTAATCAACATAGGTGTTAATTTTCCATTGAATTTAACATTTTCATCTCTATATCTATCACTTTGAATTTCCCATGCTCTCTTAACTCTTTCTCTTATCACTTTAGAACTCTCACCCTCATTTTGACCAAAAAGTTCACTTTCACTTATTCTCGGTACCTTTAATTTTATATCAAATCTATCCCATAGAGGACCTGAAATTTTACTCCTATATTTTTTAATTTCATATACAGAACAGGTACAATTTTTCTCTGAATCACCAAAATATCCACAAGGACAGGGATTCATAGCAGAAATTAAAAGAAAATCTGATGGATATACTAAACTCATCTTAACTCTTGAAATTGTAACAAAACCATCCTCAATAGGTTGTCTTAAAACTTCAAGTACATCTCTTCTAAATTCTGGCAGTTCATCTAAAAATAGAACACCTTTATGTGCTAAACTAATTTCTCCTGGTTTTGGATTTGTACCACCACCAACAAGTCCTGCATATGAAATTGTATGATGAGGAGATCTAAATGGTCTTAAAGCTGCAATCTCTTCATCATCTTTAAGTATTCCAGCAATTGAATAAATTTCAGTTATTTCTACTGCCTCTTCAAAAGAAAGTTTTGGCATAATAGTTAACATTCTCTTAGCAAGCATTGTTTTACCAGATCCAGGCGATCCAACCATAATAATATGATGTTTACCAGATGCAGATATTTCCATCGCTCTTTTTAAAAAAGAGTGACCTTTAACATCAGAGAGATCAACATCAAATTGTTCTTCATTAAATTTTATATCAAGATTACTTATAACTTCCTTTTTAATCTCACCTCTTAAAAAAGAGATAATCTCGTTCAAATTTTTAAATGGAATTAGTTTTGTTTCTTTTGAAAGTGAACATTCATAAAGATTTTTTTCTGGAATTATAAAAGATAAATCTGAATTCTTTAAAAAAAGAGAAAGTGAAAGTCCTCCTTTTATCTTTCTTAAATCACCTTCAAGAGATAACTCCCCAGCAAAATAATAATTATTAACTATTTCTGGATTTAATTCTCCTGATGCAGATAGAATTCCAATAGCAATTGGAAGATCAAAAATAGTTCCTTCTTTTTTTAGTTCACCTGGTGCAAGATTAACTGTTATTCTTCTTGCTGGAAAATCAAAACCTGAGTTTTTAATTGCAGCCCTAACCCTCTCTTTTGCTTCTTGTACTGAAGTATCAGGAAGTCCAACAATTGTAAAAGATGGAAGACCAACTGAAATATCAACTTCAACTATAACTTCGTATACTTTAAGCCCTACATTAGTTAAACTTTTTACCTTTGCATACATTATTTTAAGGATAATAGAATTTTAAAATTTTTCAATATTAAAATTTAAATTGTTTGATAAAATATATACTCTGATTTTAATTTTGGAAGGTAAGTTATGGACTTACACAGAAGCGTGATAAAATTCTAAAAAGTTATAAAATATGATTAAGCAAAATGATTACCAATTTAGGGAGTACTATAATAATATTTTATACGAGGAGGCAATATTAGCAAAAATGAAAAACAAGATTAAAAGTATTGTAGTATTTTTGTTGATCGTTTCTTTTGTTTCCACTTTTAAGATTAGTAGTTTGTCAGCTGTAGACATAGCACAGGATTTTTTGTCTTTAAAACCGTTTTTAGTAGAAGGCTTACTATCAAATGTAAAAACCGAGGGTTTGGATGCTTTAAAGCAAGTTGGCGGATTAGAAAGTTTCTATGATGTTAATTTACTTTCTGAAAAGCCCACTCTTATACTTGTAGGAGAACATTACACTAATCTCTTGACATTGCTTCTTGAGCTAAATGGTGATACGCTACTCAACATAACAAAAGACTATCCAGGAAAAGGTGTAGGTGTAGTTGAATTCTTAAATAATAAAGTATTAAAAAATATCTATGGTGAAGAGACATCAATGAGCATACTTATAGCTTCAGGAAGCGATGAAAATGGGACAAAGAATGCAATAAATTATGTTAAACAAATTTTTTTGAGAACAAAGCCTTTAAAGGAAGGTGTTACCTTTGTAGATGCAAGTTTAAACGAATTGAATATCCCAACCAAAGAGGTTCCTTTAGAAGAAGCAGATGAATACCTATCAATATTTTACTCTGCACTTACATATGAAAAAAGTGATGTAGATATTAAGATATCTTCATTGAAAAACCAAATCATGGAAAAAGAAATAAAAGTAAATGACAATATGAATAGAGATTGGCAAGATTTTAGAGGCGCATTTTTGAGGTTTGATCTTAATCAGCCAAATCTTGCTTCTTCTTATCCATTAGGCATATTTACTGTTCTTGCTGATACAACAAATGAGGAACTTTGTAAAGTTGCACTATCTACATATAGTGGCAGTGTTTTAGATGAGAATTCAATCTATTTAGGTTTTATAAAAGATAATGTAAGGCATACACAAACAATGTTTAGTAAAGACGATTACCCCTGGAATACAAAGACTTATTCTACATTTAGAAAAGAAAATGCCAATGAAATGTTTATTTTAAATGAGCTTTATGGTAAAGTTACAGGAGACTGCGTTGCACAAGCTATATTTAATGAAGCAGTGTTTAGATTATGGAATTTTTCATCAGATAATACTTTTACAATTTCAATAGGTGGGGATTCAGGTGGTCATGCTGTAAACCTTATAAATTCTGAAAATAATTGGTTTATTTTCGATAGCACTAACTATAATCACCCAATTTTTAGAGACAATTATTCCGGTTACTTCAAGTATTTTAGAGAATTCTTCGGCAATACTGTATATACAGTATTTTCAGCATTCGGGAATTTATATAGTTCTAAATCTAATATGAACTTAGATGACATCAAAAATATAGCACTAGAAGGCAAGAAGTTATTTAAAGGTGACATTAAATTTGGAAGCGAAAAAAATCACAAAGATAATCCAGAAGCGTTTGCTCCTTTTACAAAATTTAGTAATGTAGTGGATGAACCATTTGAAACGACAATATTTGATGCAATACCAGAAGTTCCACAAGATATCAACGCTACAACTACTTTTAGTTACTTAACACCAGATGATTTCTACAAAGAAAGAAAAGACTTATTAGAAAGTTCTTCAAAATATTTATCTTTGCTATCATATAATGAAATCTTGGATAAATCTATAGAATATCCAACAAGTCAGTATACAGTTACAAGATATGCAATTCAAACAATGAGAGTAAAGAATCCAGAAATATATGTTAGTGGCGTGTTTGCTCCAAGAACAGTAAATAAAGCAAAAGAATTCACTGGCACATATTCTGTTCCTGAAATTATTAATTTTGTCAAAGGTACATTAAGTGATATTAAAACAATATCTTCTTATTCAGAATTAATTGATTACCCAGATATGACACTTTTTACAAAACAAGGAACACCTCAAAGTAAAACACTTTTTGCATATGCGCTTGCATATAACATCTTTAATGAAAGTGATAGAAAGAATTTAAAAGTCCTTTGCGGTCCCCTGAGTGGATACATTGTGTATCAATCAGATGGAAAAGAAAAATATCTTGACTGTGCAAATGGGACTCTTTTAGATAAAAGACCAGAGAATATATGGGTAGAATTTGATTATCAAAAAGCTACATTTTTTAATATAGCACCATTTGTAGAACCAATTGAGCAGTCAATACAAATTGTTGGCAAAAACAAAGTATATATGACATTTCCTGTAAGAGATTTAAATTGGCAAAACAGTGAGAAGAGTATCTCTTGTGAATCAGATAAACTTACAATAACTCCTATGCAGTTTACAGATTACTATAAAGAAGTTACATTAGAAATAGACCCAACCAAGTTTGACGAAGGTAATTATAAAGTGCCTATTAAAGTTTCCAATGCCTATGGAACTGAAGAAATAGTAATTGAATTCAATATTCAAAAAGATACTACACCACCAAAAATTACTCTAAAAGATGAAATTCCACAGTTTATAAATACTACATCTTTTAGTGTTGAATTCACTGTTTGCGATGATGATACTTTCGGTAGAGTAAAAATATTTGCGAATATCGACAAAAGCGGATACAAAGAGATAAAAGGGACTAAAATCACTCTTGAAAATCTCTCAGAAGGACAACATACAATTCTTTTTAAAGCACAGGATGAATCAGGAAATGAAAGCGATATACAAAGTGTAACATTTTCAGTAGACACTACTTCACCAAGAATTGTTATATCTACACCTTCAAAATTAAATAGTTATACTGTTGGAATTATTGGTTATATAGATGATAATTTATCAGGCATAGATTATTTAAAGGTTAATGGCGTATATACTAATATATCTTTTAAAAGTTCTCCATTGATTGTAATTTTATCTGTTTTAGTTGATAGCATATATGTAAGTATATCTTTTAATGGAGTTTTTTCTAATATAGTTGCTTTAAAAGAAGGAGAAAATCAAATAACTTTTGAAGCAATAGATAAAGCGGGTAATGAGTTAACTAAAACAGTTACAGTAACTTATATAGAAAAAACTGTTATTAGAATTCAGATTGGAAATCCAATTTTTACTGTAAATGGAGAAACAAGAATGTTGGATTCCCCATCTATTATAAAGAATGGTAGAACCCTTCTTCCAATTAGAGCAGTAGTTGAAGCATTAGGCGGAACGGTTGAATGGAATGACACAGAAAAGAAGGTGGCAGTTTCTCTTGGTTCAAATACAATTGAACTATGGATTGGAAAACCACAGGCAAATGTTAATAGAGTTTTAAAATGGATAGATGAAACAAACCATAAAGTTACTCCAGAGATTATCAACGGAAGAACAATATTGCCATTAAGATTTATTGCAGAAAATCTTGGTGCAAAGGTAGATTGGGATCCCGATACAAAGATAATTACTATAACTTATAATGAATAGTTTTTTGCAAACTGTGAAAACTTTCTTTCACAAAAAGAAATATAGATAAGAAGAAGGTTCATGAGGTGCAAAATGATAATGCATACAAATACTATTCATATAGATTTTTGATGATTCAATTTGTAAAAAAATTTTTAAATTTTGGCAAGATTATGAAACAATTTTCATAGATTTGTTATCTAATTAGTGACGGAAGAAAAAGTATAACTAGATTTGACTTAAATTAAAATAATTATTATACTTATAAAGTAAATTTAGTTATGTTTATAGGAAAACATTTGGTCTTACATAGAAGACAAGGAGGAAGATATGAAACTCATCGTTCAAGGAAAAGGAATAAACTTAACAGATGATGTTATTAATTATGCAGAAAAAAGATTCGCAACAGCAGAACGATTCTTTGAAAATATTCAGGAAGTCAATTTAATAATTTCAAAAGAAAGAGGACTTTATAAATCAGAAGTTACAATTTCAATGTCAGGTACAGTTATTAGAGGCGAGAGTAGAACTCAAGATATATACTCATCCATTGATGATGTTCTTGATAAAACAAAAAGACAGATTAAAAAATATAAAGATAGCTTTATAGAAAAAAGAAGAGAGACAAAAAAATTTTTAGAAAAGGCCGAGACAGATAATCCATCTGATTTAGAAGAAGCTCCAAAAATAGTAAAGGTCAAAAAATTTACTTTAAAACCAATGGATGAAGAAGAGGCTATAATGCAAATGGAGCTACTTGGACATACATTTTTTGTTTTCTTAAATTCAAATACTGATAAAATCAATGTCATTTATAAAAGAACAGATGGAGATTATGGATTAATTGAACCAGAATAGTATGAAAAAAATTTTTTTATCTATATTAATATTTTTAATAATACTTTTATCTATCTTAATTGTCAGTAGAAAATACATTCAAGGAAAAGATAGTGATTTCTATGTTGTTGTTAAAATGTCAGTAGGTAATATATTGCCTGAGGTTGCTGATAGTATAAATATAGGTGATTATTTAATTGATAGTGATGGAAATAAAATTTTTGTTGTTATAGATAAACTTGAAAAATATTCAGAAGTTCCAGTCGAAACATCTGATGGAAGAATTTTAAAAGTTTCTCATCCAATTAACAAAAGTTTATACTTAACTGTTAAAAGCATGAAACCATCAAAAAAACTTGTTCTTTCATATAATAGAGTTTCAGTTAGAATTGGGGGAAAGATAATATTCGAAACAAGTAAAACAAGATTTGTCGGAACAATTCTTTCTTTAGATAAGGAGTAAAATGGCAAAGATTTTTAAGAAAATTTTCTCTAACGAAGAGAAAGATTTAAAAAAATTACAGAATTATGTTATAAAAATTAACTCTTTTGAACAGGATTTCGAGAAATATTCAAATGATGAATTAACAAACAAAACTCCTGAATTTTTATCAAGATTAGAAAATGGAGAAACTCTTGAAGATATTCTTTGTGAATCTTTTGCAGTTGTAAGAGAAGTATCAAAAAGAACTATAAAATTGAGACACTTTGATGTCCAACTTATGGGTGGTGTTGTACTTCATGAAGGAAAGATTGCAGAGATGAAAAC
>JAAYUH010000167.1 GCA_012517755.1 bacterium
TGTTTTAATATTGTATGGTTTGGTGAGGTTACATACATTTCTCATCATTATTGGAGGGCCAATAGCAGTAACTTGAGAAATTTTTTCTCCTCTATCTATTAAAATTTTTAAAGCATCTGTTACAAATCCCTTCATACTATAAGAACCATCATCAGTTGTTATTAAAACTTCATCAGCAAGGTTTTTAAATCTTTCTTCCCAAAAAAGTAAATTTTTACTTCTTGCTCCAAGAATTGTTATAACTTTATTTCCTAATTTTTTAAACTCTCTAACAATTGGATAAATTGGAGCAATACCAACTCCTCCCCCTATTATAACTACACTTCCATCATATTTTTTTATTTCAGATGGTGTTCCTAATGGTCCAACTATATCGCTTACATATTCACCAACATCTTTATATGATAGAAGATAGGTTGTTAAACCAACTGTTTGAAAAATAGCAGTGATTTCATCTTTTTCATAATCTGCTATTGTTAATGGTATCCTTTCTCCTTTTTCATATACTCTTAAAATAAAAAATTGCCCTGGTTTTGCATTTCTTGCAACAAATGGGGCAGAAAATTTCATAGCAAAAATAGTAGGACATATTTCTTCTTTGTAAGTTATCTTAAACATTGGCTCCTCCTTGAATAAACATATACTGAATAATTATATCATAATGATATAATTATGTTATGATTAATCCTTTTAATAACTTTTCTTGGGTAGTTGATAAATTTATTGCAGCGTCAGAATATCCAGATAATGAAGAAAAATTAAAATTTTTGAAAGATCAAGGAATAGGTTCAATAGTTACATTATCTGAGAAAAAAATAGATGATAGTTTGTTAAAAAAATATAAATTCAGAAATTTGTATCTTCCAATAAAAGATTTTGATATTCCTAAATATAGTGATGTAAAAAAATTTTTAACTTGGATGAACTTAATGGAGAAATGGGAAATTCCAACACTTATTCATTGTGATGCTGGAATTGGAAGAACTGGAACAATGCTTGCAATTTTTTTTATCTCAAAAGGTAAAAACCCAAAAGAGAGTATTGATTTGGTTAAAAATATTAGAAACTATAATTTAGAATCTTTGAAACAAGAAAAATTTATTTATGAAATTTCTGATATTTTGAGAGATTTTTATTATCCTGAAGATGAAATTTTTTATATATTCCACAAAACAGTTGAAACTTTAAGGAAAGAGTGTCCATGGGATAGGAAACAGACAAAAGAATCACTCTTAAAATATTTTGAAGATGAATTCACTGAACTTAAAGAAGCAATCAAAAAAAATGATATTGATAATACTGTTGAAGAACTCGGAGATGTTCTTCTTGAAATTATGTTTCTTATAGTTATTGGTGAAGAGAATAATGAGTTCAAGATTAATGATGTTTTAAATAGAGTAATAGAAAAATTAGTCAAAAGGCACCCTCATGTTTTTAAAGATGAAATTATAAAAACTGCTGAAGAGGTAGAAGATAGATGGGAAGAACTCAAAAAGAACTCGATTTGATTGATGAAATTATAAAATATCAGATCTTTTTGAAAGAGAAATATGGTTTTGATTGGGATAATGTATCAGGTGTATTGGATAAATTGAAAGAAGAGATAAAAGAGTTAGAAGATGCTTTAAAAGAGAATGAAAATAAAAAAATTGAAGAGGAATTTGGTGATATTTTAATAACTATTGTCAATTTATCAAGATTTCTTAACCTTGATTTGATAGATACATTGAATGAAAGTTATATGAAATTTAAAAAAAGAGTTGATAAAATGGAAAAAGAGGCGAAAAAGGAAAATATAGATTTAAAAAAATTAAATATTTATGAACTTGATAAATTATGGGAGAAATCCAAAAAATAAATTTATCTCATTTTTTTATACAAATCTAATAAAACTTTTGAATCAATTTCAGGCAAAAGATTGGTTTTTCCTATAATTTGAGAGAAAATGTATGCTTTTGCTGTCTCTTCAACCAACTCAATCTTGTTATATGCATCCAATAAATTCTTTCCTACAACTGTAACTCCATGATTACCCATAATAACAGCATCTCCTTCCTCAAATCCACTACTGACCCCTTCTGCAAGTTCTATGGTTCCAGGTGGAATATATGGAACAAAAGCAACTTTCCCTAAATGGATTGTTGTTTCAGGAAGAATATTATCTGGTAGTTTAGTTCCACTTAAAGATAGAGAGACACAAAATGGAGGATGAGAGTGTATAATTGCTTTAACATCCTCTCTTTTTTTGTATATTTCAAAATGCATTAAAATTTCTGATGATGGCTCACCTTTTCCTTCAACAACTTTTCCATTAAAATCCACAATCAATAGATCCTCTTCTTTTAAAATTCCCTTATTTACACCAGTAGGGGTTATTAATAAAAGATCATTATCTCTTACAGAGATATTACCTCCATAACCACCTATTAGTTGTTTTTGATAAAGATTTGCACAAGTTAATACAAACTCTTTTTTGTCAAACATCTCATCTCTCCTTAAAGAGACCTCTGAAAAAATCATCCATAAATGTCACTCCTTCTAAATTAGAATCTATATTATCTATAGAAATACTGGATTCCCGCTTTCGCGGGAATGACAAATAGAGCGGGAATGACAAAACAGAAATACTGGATTCCCGCTTTCCCCGCTTTCACGAGGAGTACAAAATAGAGAAACTGGATTCCCGCTTTCGCGGGAATGACAAATGGGATGGGAATGACAAAATAGAGAGTTTTTCAGTAATCCCTTAAAAATTAATTGATAATTTAGATAAATCATCTTCAATTTTCTTAAAATTCTTAAAATTTATTTTTGAAACATTTGTTAGATTTTCAATCCCATATTTTTTTACAAATTCAATACCTGCTTTATCCACTATATCACTTGCTCCTTTTGGAAATTCAAATTGCCAAATTTCATTCAATTTTTTTAAAGACAATAAAAAACCTGCCCTTGCAACAATTGAAGCAGCAGCAACTCCAATATCTCTCTCACCTTTTATTATCTCAATTTTCTCAACATTTTTCTCTTCTTCTGTTAAAAAATCTTCAATATACTTTTTTGTAGTAAATTTATCAATTACTATTCTATCAACATTTTCTGTATTCAATAGATTTTTTATTACTCTTGAATGTCCCCATGCAAGAATTTTGTTTATATTTTTAAATTTTTTATATAATTCGTTAAATTTTTTCGGAGATATACTGACAACAGAGGTTTTAAAATTTTGTTTTATTACTTTCGATAGATAAATAACTCTATTATCTGAAATTTTTTTTGAATCTCTTACATTAATCTCTTTTAAAATTTCTATTTTTTCACTATCAACAATAACTCCAGCAATTATCAAATAACCAAAAAAATCTCCTTTACCAGATTCATCAATTCCAATCCAACTAAAAGAGTTCGCCAATCTCTTTTTCTACCTCTTTTATTATACTTCCATCACTTACAATCTCTTTTATTTTTTCTACATATGGTGTTAAATTTTCATCTTTATTTATTCCAGGAAA
>JAAYUH010000168.1 GCA_012517755.1 bacterium
AGAAGAAGTTTCGAATTGATAGATAAAAGTGAATTCATAATCCCTCTTGATAATATAGTTGTTGCAGTTGGTCAGAAGATTGAAGATGGAATATTTCCTGAGATAGAAAAAGAGAGTGGTCTGATTAAAATTGATGAAAACTATATGACAAATGTTAATGGTGTTTTTGCTGGCGGAGATTGCGTTAATGGAGGACAAACAGTAACAAAAGCAACAAGTGAAGGAAAAATTGCCGCTTTTAAAATAGATGAATTTTTAAGGAGGAGCAAATAATGTTTAAATTAAGGGATCTTTCAATAAATTTTTTAGGTTTAACTCTTGAAAATCCTTTTATTCTTTCTGCCTCACCATCAACTGATGAACTCGAAATGGTTGTAAGAGCACTTGAGGCAGGTTGGGCTGGAGTTATTTTAAAAACAACTTCAGTTGAAGAGAACCCTGTCCTATTAAAATATCCAATGATGTCATCTTTTGGAAATTATTATAGAAGAGTTGTTGGTCTTGGAAATATAGATTTGATTTCTAAATATCACATTGATGAGATTGAAAAAAGGGTTAGGATTTTGAAAGAGAAATTTCCAGAAAAAATGATCGCTGCGAGCATAATGGGAAGTAAAAAAGAGGATTGGCAAAATCTTGCCTTTAGGCTGAGAAAAGCTAATGTTGATTTAATAGAGTGCTCATTTTCCTGTCCACAGGGAAGTATGGGAGAAGCACCTGGAAAGATGCTTGCACAATCAATAAGTGCAACAGAAAAAGTCACTGGCTGGATAAAAGAAGCAGCAGAAAACACTCCAGTTTTGATTAAAATAACACCACAAGTTACTGACATAGTTGAAGTTGCAAAAGCAGTCAAAAAAGGTGGGGCTGATGGAATAACTGCAAGTAATACAATACCTTCTCTCCTTGGAATTGATATCTATACATTTGAACCATATCCTTCTGTTTTTGGTGTATCATCTTATTCTGGTCTATCTGGAAATGCAATTAAACCAATTACTTTAAGAACAATAGCTGAGATAAAAAGAAATGTTGATATAGTAATTTCAGGAAATGGAGGAGCATATTCTTCAAGAGATGCTATAGAGATTATGCTTGTTGGTGCAAGTAATGTTCAATTCTGTACTCTTCCAATGGTTTATGGTTTCAGGGTTATAGAAGAGTTAAAAAGTGGATTTTCTCATTACCTTGATGAAATGAATTTAAAATTGCCTTTGGAAATAGTAGGTAAATCTTTAGAAAAAATTAAATCAAATGAAGAACTACCTTTTGTTGAAGTAAAAGCAAATATAGATAAAGATAAATGTATTGGATGTGATTTATGTTTCATATCTTGTAATGATGGTGGTCATATGGCAATTGAAATAAAAGAAAATAGAATTCCTGAAGTAAATGTTGAAAAATGTGTTGGTTGTGCATTATGTATGCAGGTTTGTCCTGTTGATGCAATATCGATGAAAGAAAAAATGGATGAAAAAGAGGTAATTTTTATTAGAAGATGAAAAAAATAAAAATAGATTTTATATTAAATGGTACAGAAATAACTGATGAAGTTCCAGTAAATATAACTCTATCTGAATATTTAAGAGATTACCTTAAACTAACAGGAACCAAAGAGGGGTGTTCTAAGGGAGAATGTGGAGCCTGCACAGTTATTATTGATGATAAAATATTTGATTCTTGTCTAATCTTAATTCCAGAGGTTGATGGTAAAAATATTACAACAATAGAGGGAATATCAAAAGATGATTTAACACCTTTACAAAATTCATTAATTGAAGAAGGAGCATTCCAATGTGGTTTTTGTGCATCAGGAATGGTTATGAGTTTAACTAATCTGCTATCAAAAAATGAAAAACCATCTCTTGAAGAAATAAGAGAATCTATATCTGGAAATTTATGTAGATGTACTGGTTATAAAAAAATTATAGATGCAGTAATTAAATTAACTAAAGTTGTTGTTTAGTTTGAATTCTGGAGGATTAAATGAGAGAATTTGAATATTATAAAGTAAAGAATTTGAAAGAGGCTATAAATTTATCAAAAAAATTTGGAAAAAATAAGAGATTCCTTGCAGGTGGTACAGATTTAATTGTTAGATTAAAAGATAATCTAATAAAAGAGGAGAATATAATAGACATTAAAAATATTGAAGAACTAAAAGGAATTAAAGAGGTAGAAGATGAAATTCATATTGGTGCATTAGTTACTTTTTCTGAAATAATAGAATCAGATATCTTAAAAAAATATTCACCTTTGATTGTTGAGGCATCAAAAAAAGTTGGCTCGCCCCAGATAAGAAATAAAGGCACAATCGGTGGAAATATATGTAATGCTTCACCAGCTGGAGATTCAATTCCTCCTCTTTTTTGTGAAGATGCAAAATTTTTTTTAGAATCAACTAATGGAAGTAGAATTGTAAATATTGAAGACTTTTTTAAAGGTCCTGGTAAAACTATTTTAAAAGAGGATGAGATCTTAACTAAAATAATTGTAAAGAAATGGAAAAAGAATGAATCTGGATTTTTTAATAAACTCGGTCAGAGAAATGCCTTAACAATAGCAATAGCATCGAGTTG
>JAAYUH010000169.1 GCA_012517755.1 bacterium
GAGCTTGAGTTGGATTACTTTAGAGAAAACCTTATAAAGAAAGCAAAAGATGAGAAAAGTTCAACATTTATAAATAAAAATTTAACAAAGTTTATATCATCACTAAAAGAATACTTTAAAGATCAAAAAATCTATATTGAGGTGGAGTGCGAAAAGAAGATAGACAATCAATTCGCAGATATTTATCTTAAAGTGAATAAACTCAATACCTCTCAATCCTTTGCTGTTATTTTTGAGATAAAAATGATCGACAATATAATAAAATTTAAAGAGATAGAGAGTAGATTAGAGATGTTAAAGGAGGTTAATAATTCATACCTTTTCTGGATATCAAAATCAGAACTTGAAAAGATAAAAATTCCTAATGATTTAAACAAAAGAATTTTAAGAGATAAGCCCCTAAATAAAACTGAAATATCATATTTATCATATTTAGTTAATATTTTTGATCTTTTTCCAATAGATGAACTCTCTTATCAGGATAGAATTTTACTTTTAAGGCAGGCAGGTATTGATATTAACCGAATTCTAAATCCACCAGTTATTGGAGAAAAAAAAGAGGAAAGAGACATAGATACTCTTATTGAAGAGATTTTAAATGATTTTAAAAATGAGCAAAGTAGAGTTATAAAAAGAAAAGTTTTAAAGTTGGTTAAAGAAAAAGATGAGTTTAAGGATTTTTCAGAAGATTATATTCTAAGTAGGATTATTGAAATTTCAGAAAAGTTAAACTATAAGGTAAAGCCAGATTATATCATTTTTAAAACAAAAGATTTTGAATAAGAATGAAGAAATTTACATTAGGTAGACTTTTTAGAATTTATGAAAAGATAAGGGAAGGGACTTTTCCAAATGTTGAATATTTAAGTAAAGAGGAAGAGGTAAGTGAAAGGACAATTAAAAGAGATATACAGACACTTAAATACACTCTCAATGCACCAATATCTTATTCTAAAAGTAGAAATGGTTATTATCTAACTAAAAATTGGGAATTTCCATTTCCAGAACTCTCGACAGGTGAAATTTTAACACTGTTTATTGCAAATAATTTACTTAAGGATTTAAAAGGAACACCTCTTTATGAAACAGGATTAACTCTATCAAAAAAGTTAGAAAAACTTTTACCAGAAAGGATATCAATAAATGATAGAGAGATTGAAGAGATGCTCTCAATCTCTTTTCAACCAATAAAGATAAAAAAGGACATTGTTGATACATTTGATAAACTCTTTAACTCAATTAGAGAAAGAAATAGTGTCTGGATAAAATATTACACAATTTCAAGAGATGAAGAGACAGAAAGAAAAGTAGATCCATACCATCTATATAATTTTGAAGGAGTTTGGTATCTTGTGGGATTCTGTCATAAAAGAGAAGAAGTTAGAGATTTTGCACTTGATAGAATTAATGAGATCACAGTCTTAAAAGAGAAGTTTAACTTTAAAGATGATTTTAACATAAAAGAGTATTTACAAAAAAGTTTCAGAATTTATAAAGGAAATGAAGATGAGTTTACACTTCTTTTTGATTCATATCAAGCAAAATGGATTAAAGAGAGATTATGGCATAATAGTCAAAAGATTTTTGAGAATCCTGATGGAAGTTTAATTTTAAAAATAAAGGGGAACAAGGAAGAGATAAAAAGATGGATTATTGGCTATGGAAAACATGTTTTAGTTTTAAAGCCAGAATCTTTTAGGGAAGAGATAAAAAATGAGTTAGAAGAATTAAATGAAAAATATAAAAATAAAGGGACACCTCCTGTCACCATTTAAATATAAAAATAAAAGAGGAAACTATGAGAATAAAAGTAGCTTATGAAACTCTAAATGAAAAATTAATTTTACCTCTCCAATACAACTTTTATTTACAAATTCTAATATATAATACTCTATCTCCTCTTTTAGCAACAAAATTACATAATGAAGGTTTTGTGTTAAATAAAAGGAAATTTAAATTGTTCACTTTTTCAAGAATATTGAATAAAGGTGAGAAGATAAAAAAGAATGGAAAAGATTTTCTTTTGTTTAAGAATGGAATAAGTTTTTATTTTTCTTCTCCTATTGAAGATATAATATCTGATTTTGGTGAAAGAGGTTTAAAAGAAAAGGAATTTAATCTTCTTAATCAGAGA
>JAAYUH010000013.1 GCA_012517755.1 bacterium
AAATAAAAAGGATGAACTTGGTGTAAAACAACCTCAAGGAGCAGTTGTTGTTTTAAATCCAAAAACAGGTGAGATACTCTCTATGGTTGGGGGAAGAGATTATTCTGAAACACAATTCAACAGAACTCTTGCTTTAAGAAAACCAGGCTCATCTTTCAAGATATTTGATTATACTCCTGCTATTGAAAATGGAGTTGTAACACCTGCTACTATTCTATCTTCTGAATATATCAATGTTGATGGTTGGACACCAAAAGAGTGGACTGTAGGATACCTTGGTAAATTAACAGTAAGAGATGCTCTAATTTACTCTTCAAATATCTGTGCAGTTAAAACTGGATTAAGAGTTGGACTTGATAGAGTTGTCTATTATGCTAAAAAGATGGGAATAAGAACTCCTCTTGAACCATATCCATCAATGACAATAGGAGGATTTGAAGTTACTCCTCTTGATATGGCAGTAGCTTATGGAGTTTTATCTAATATGGGTGAGAGAGTAGATGCAACAGGAGTCTTAAAGATTATTGGAAAAGATGGAAGAGTAGTTTATGAAAACAAAACTAATCCAGTAAGAGTTGTATCACCTGAAGCATCATATGTGATGACAGATATATTTAAAGATGTTCTATATTATTACTTCCCTCAGTTTAAGAATTTACCAATTGCTTGTAAGAGTGGAACATCAGGAGATTTTACAAGTGCATGGTTCATTGGATATACAAATGATTATGTGGTTAGTTGTTATGTGGGTTCAGATAAAGAACTGATTGGACTTGAAGGTGTATATAACTGGGGAAGTAGATTTGCAGGTCAGATATGGAAAAATGTTATACAAGAACTTATTAAGATAAAGAAACCAGTAGATTGGGAGAAACCAGAGAAGGTTGTTTATAGATCTTTTTGTTCAAAAACAGGTTTATTAAAAAATAGTTATTGTAAAGCCACAAGATACGATCTATTCATAAGTAATATAAATGTTCCTTTATGCTCTTATCATAGAGAATATAAAGTTTATGTTTATAAAGGGAATGAAAATTTACTTGCAGATGAAAGTTGCAGTGAAGAGCTTAAGAAATTAAAAATATTTTATGACCCAGATGATATTCCAAAAAATTATTATAATCCTGAACAATTATCCACTGAAATTAAATTGATAGTTCCTTCATCAGTGTTTGTAGAAAACCCAGTTGTTTTAGAGGTTCAAACAGATTTTAAGATTGGAGATACTCTTGAGTTTGATATAAATGGAGAAAAAACTTTTGTTTCATCACCCCCTCTTAAAATGATGTGGTATCCAGAAAAGCTGGGGAAATATTATATCTCAGTTTATCTATGGAGTTATGATGGAATGCTTAAAGGAAAAGCAGGAAAAGAGATAGTTGTAATAGAAAAAATTGAAAATTGTGAAATTATAATTAATCCCTCAAAACCAAAAATCAATGATAGAGTTAAAATTTCATTAAAAAATGCGCCAAAAAATAGTTTTTCTGTGATTGTATTTATAAATGACGAGATGGAGGGTGTTTTATTGGAAGAGCCATATAATTATGTTTTTGAAGTTAATAAAAAAGGTGAGTATAAAATAACATACAAAATATATGATCTTTATGGTGAACCAATTTTAACATTAAATAAAGAGTTTGTTGTTAATTAGGTTAACAGTGAGACTGTCTCACTGTTAACCATTTGTGTCTTTAAATTTAAATCTATTTTTTTCTAAATAGAGAAGCAAATTAAGAACATCAGCTGGTGTTACTCCTGTTAATTCTTTTGCATCTTTTAAAGTCTTTGGTTTATATTTAATCAATCTCTCCTGAGCTTGTTTTGAAAGATTTGGAATAAGTTTATAATCAATATTTTCTGGAATAGTTATTTTTTCATACCTTTTTAAATTCTCTAAATTTTTTTGATATCTTTTAATGTAACCAAAATATCTTGCCTCTATCATAACCTCAAACAGCACATCAT
>JAAYUH010000170.1 GCA_012517755.1 bacterium
ATCCGAAACTTTGAAAGTCAATGCTATCTCTTTATTAGAAGGGACCATAATAAAATCTTCTTTATCATAACCCTCAAATAATTCTATTGTTTCATCATAACCAGAAATTAATTCTAATTTATAACAAACATCAAAAGTTGATACAAGATCACCATTATCTGAAATAACCTTGTATCTTCCAATTTCATCAAACGAAATCTCTTGTGCAAAATACCTTTCATCTGGATATTGTGATTCTGTTGTTTCAAAATGTACTTTTTTACCACTCGGGAAAACAACATCAAAACCTTCAATATTTTCTAACGCATATCCACTGATAGTTAACTCATCATTCAAATAAATTTTAGAATAAGCATAAAATGCTGCTGAACAACAAACTTCATATAAGGTGTATTTATCAAAAATGATTGGACCAACAATAGAATGTTTGTTTCTTAAACTTTCTTCAGTCTCTTTTTCTTGTGAGATTTCAACAAGTTCAATATCAATTTCGTTTGTCTTCTCATTTATTTCGATTACACTGTTATATTCAGAAAAACCATCTTTTATTAATTTCAGAAAATATTTACCATATTTCAACTTAAACTCAATTGGTGTTACTCCAATTTCTTCATTATCTATATAAAGAATTGCTCCTTCAGGTTTTGAATTAAATTTTACTGTCTTTTCATCTATTTTTTTTATGCATGAACTCACAGAAAAAATAACTATCAAACAAACTAAAATCAAAATAAGTAAATTACTCTTTTTCATATATATCATTTAAACCTCCAATTACATTTTACAACCTATTAAAAGAGTTTACAAAAGTAGACAGCCTATTTTTGTAAACTAAGAAGAGATATCTAAAACTTTTAAAATATCAAATTTTTGTTAGTATTTTAATAAAAAATGTGTTATTGCAAGACCTGACTCCCATATTTCTTGCAAGACCTGACCCCAGAAATAAGTTGAGAATTTGGAAGGTTTAAGGTAAAATTATAAAAAGAAGAGTATGAAAGAAGATGAGTTTAAACTTATATCAGATTATAAACCAAAAGGTGACCAACCTCAAGCTATTGATAAACTCGTAGAAGGAATAAAAAAGGGTTTAAGATTCCAAACACTGCTCGGAGTTACAGGCTCTGGAAAAACATACACAATGGCTAATGTTATTGCAAGAGTTAATAAACCAACTCTTGTTTTGTGTCACAATAAAACTTTAGCTGCTCAACTTTATTCAGAGTTTAGAGACCTATTTCCTGAAAATAGAGTTGAGTATTTTGTTAGTTATTATGACTACTATCAACCAGAAGCATATGTTCCACAATCAGATCTTTATATTGAAAAAGATGCTGACATAAATGAGGACATTGTTAAGTTAAGACATAAAACTTTAAGAAGTTTAATGGAAAGAAGAGATACAATTGTTGTTTCATCTGTTTCTTGTATCTATGGTTGGGATGACCCAACTGAATACTTAAAAGGATTAATAAAAATAAAAGTGGGGGATGAAATAAATAGAAGGGAATTAATAAAAGAACTTATACTGCTTCAGTATGAGAGAAATGAGATAGATTTTTCAAGAGGAAAAATTAGAGTAAGAGGTGATATATTAGATGTTTATCCTGTTGATATGGATTATGCAGTAAGAGTTGAATTTTTTGGAGATACAATAGATAAAATTTCATTGATTGATCCTCTTTTAACAACAAAAATAGAAGATTTGGAGAGTTTCATATTTTTCCCTGCAAAGCAGTTTTTAACAACAGAAGAAAGAGTTTATAAAGCAGTTGAAAGTATAAAGAGAGAATTAAAAGAAAGAGTTGACTATTTTCTGTCTCAAAAGAAATTTCTTGAAGCAGAAAGATTAACTCAAAGGACAAATTTTGATATCGAGATGCTTATTGAAACTGGTTATGTTAAAGGAATTGAAAATTATACAAGACACCTTTCAGGGAGAAAAGAAGGAGAACCTCCATATACAATTATTGATTATTTTCCTTCTGATTTTTTAGTTTTTATAGATGAATGTCATATTACTGTTCCTCAATTAAGAGGTATGTATAATGGAGATAGATCAAGAAAAGAATCACTTGTTGATTATGGATTCAGATTACCATCCTGTCTTGATAATAGACCTTTAAGATATGATGAGTTTTTAGAAAAGATTAATCAGGTAATTTTTGTTTCAGCAACTCCATCTGATTATGAATTATCAATTTCAGATCAGGTTGTTGAACAGTTAATAAGACCAACAGGTCTTGTTGATCCATTAGTTGAAGTAAGAAGTTCTAAAGGGCAAATAGAAGATTTAATAAATGAGATAAACCAGAGGGTTGAAAAAAATGAAAGAGTTCTTGTAACTACTCTTACAAAAAGAATTGCAGAAGATTTAACAACATATCTCTATGAAAGAGGAATAAGGGTGAGGTATCTACATTCAGATATTGAAACATTAAAAAGAGCAGAAATAATAAAAGATTTAAGAAAAGGAGATTTTGATTGTCTTGTAGGAATTAATCTTTTAAGAGAAGGACTCGATCTCCCAGAGGTCACTCTTGTTGCTATTCTTGATGCAGACAAAGAAGGTTTTTTAAGATCACATACATCTTTAATTCAGACAATAGGAAGAGCAGCAAGAAATGTTAGTGGTAAAGTTATAATGTATGCTGATGAAGTTACAGAATCAATGAAAAAAGCAATTGATGAAACCAACAGAAGGAGAAAGGTTCAAATAGAATTTAATGAAAAGCATGGAATAAAGCCAGAGTCAATAAGAAAAGCAGTTAAAGTTTTGATAGATATTCCATATAAAGAAAAAGAAGAGATAGCGGAGTTTGTAAAAGAGAGTGAAAGTTATATGAGTAAAGATGATTTAGAATATTTAATAACTCAACTTGAAGAAGAGATGCAACTTAGGGCAGAAACTCTTGAGTTTGAAGAAGCAGCAAGAATTAGAGATAAAGTCTTCGAGTTAAAAAAAAGAATAAATCTACTTAAAAAGGAGAAAATTTGAAATGGTTTTATCAGTAATTTTAAATCCATTTGTTGAACTGAATCTTAAAACAAAAAAATTAAACTATGGTGAAACAAATCTTGTTGATGTAAAAGATAAAATTGCAGGAGGAAGAGGTATAAATGCATCAAGAGTTATAAAAAAGATTGGGGGAGATGTCACAGCATTAAGTATAATTGGAGAAAAAAATGGCGAATTTATAAAAGATTCTTTAAAAGAAGAAAATGTTGATTTTGTATATGTTTTAAGCGACGAAGAAAATCCACTTCATTTAAAAATATTTGATGAAAGAGGAATAGAAACAGATATAATTGAATCAGACCCAATCGTTTCACCAGTAGATATAAAAAGGTTTGAAGATAAATTTAGAGAAATTGTTGAAAATTATAGTGTCATACTTTTTACAGATAGAACCCCAAATGGTATATGCTATGATATTTTTAAACATTTAATCACAATTGCAAAAGATAGAAATAAAATAACTATCCTTGATGCAAAAAATGATTTTTTAAAAGAAGGCCTTAAAGGAGAACCAACAATTTCGAGAATTGACAAAAGTGATTTTGATAATCTCACTGGCTCAAGTTTTGTCTCAATAATAAAAAGATTTAAATCATATAATGGCAGTAAACCAGAATATTTTTTAATCCATATTGATAAAAATAATCTCATATTTAATTATGAAGATAAATACTACAACATTCTATCGAAAGAAATACCAGGCGATATTAGTGATAGTTTAGTTAAAGATATATTTGATGGTGTTTTAACATATTACCTTGATAATGGAAAAGATATATATGATTCTATCCAGCTTGCTTTCTTTGCTTCTTTAAAAAGTGATATAAATAATATATTAATACCAAAATCAATGGCTGATGTCTATAAAGAGGTTATTATAAGAGAAATTTAATGATAGTTTATCTATCTATTGGAAGTAATATTGAACCAAAAAGAGAGAATATTATAAATGCTATTAAACTGATAAGAGAAATTGCTGAAGTTAAGGAAGTATCATCGCTTTATGAAACAGAACCATGGGGTACAATGAAAAATCAGGATAACTTTTATAACATAATTTTGAAATGTGAAACAAATTTTGAACCAGAAATATTTATAAAATTTTTGAAAGAGATAGAAAAAAAGATAGGAAGAGTTGAAGGAATGAAATGGGGACCAAGAGAAATAGATATAGATATTATTCTTTATGAAGATAGAATAATTAATAGAAGCGATTTAACTATTCCACATAAATATTTTCAGGAGAGAGGTTTTGTAGTCATACCTTTATATGAAGTAGACAAAATTATAGTGAACCCTTTGAATAGAAATAAAATATCTGAAATATATGAAAAGGTTGATAAAAAAGGAGTTAAAAAAATAGAGGATTACTCTTTTAAAAAAGATGTTTATTCAGAGATAAATGAAAATCTTTTAAAAATAGAAAACCTAAAAATTTCGATTTATGATGAGATAGATTCAACACAGAAATATTTAATGGAAAATTTCGAATTAAATAAACTTATAATATCAAAAGTCCAAAAAAGGGGGCATGGAAGAAAAAACAATGAATGGTTATCAGAAAAAGGTGGGTTATATTTTTCATTTTCAGTAGAGCCAATAGAATATATCTATTTTTTACCAATTTTAACCTCTTATTCAATTGGAAAAGTTTTGAAAAAATTAAATTTTAATTCAATAAAAATAAAAATTCCAAATGATGTTTACCTTAATAATAAAAAGGTTTGTGGTGTTATAAGTGAAAGTTATTTTAAAGGAGATAAACTTCTTGGTGAAGGTATTGGAGTTGGATTAAATGTGAACCAAAATATAGATGATTTCCCAAATGAATATTTAGATAGATTAACCTCTTTATTTATTGAAAGTAAAAAGTTATTTTTTCTTGATAATATAGTTAATCTTTTTTTTGATGAGTTTAAGAATAATCTTGATAGTTTAATAAAGAAGGATATTAAAAAAATTCTTGACGAACTTACAAAGGATTTCAAAATATTTGAAGAGCCTTTTTATGTCTTAATAAATAATAAAAAAGAAAAAGTTTATGGAGAAAAATTTATTGACGATAAGACTATTTATGTAAAAAAAGAAGATAAAGAAGGTTTTGAGATTCCTCTTCACTCAATACCATAAAATAAAAAGGAGGAGTTATGAAAATTGATGAAATAGTTGTTGATGAACCAGGAAAAAAACTTTTTCTATTAGGAAATGAGGCAATTGTAAGAGGATTTATAGAAGGGGGTGGTAAATTTGCTGCAGCATATCCAGGCACACCATCATCAGAAATTGGAGATACTTTGAGTAAAATAGGTAAACTTGCTGATATAAATTTTGAATTTTCAACAAATGAAAAAGTTGCTTTTGAAGTTTCTGCTGCTTCTTCCTTATCAGGTTTTCGCAGTATGACTTTTATGAAACATGTTGGACTTAATGTAGCAATGGATTCATTTATGACATC